>NZ_JAAHGK010001145.1:0-2467 GCF_010672505.1 Okeania sp. SIO2B9
TCAACTTCAACGCTTATGTAATGAACACTTACGGGCGTTTCCCCATTGCTCTTGAACGGGGCGAAGGTTGTCGTGTTTGGGATACTGAAGGAAAAGAATATCTGGATTTTGTTGCCGGAATTGCTACCTGTACCCTTGGTCATGCTCACCCCGTAATGATGGCAACAGTCTCGCAACAAATTCAACGACTACATCATGTATCTAACCTATACTATATTCCAGTTCAGGGAGAATTGGCACAGTGGTTGACAGAACACTCCTGTGCCGACAAAGCATTTTTCTGTAATTCTGGAGCAGAAGCAAACGAAGGAGCAATAAAATTAGCCCGCAAATATGCTCACGAAAAATTAGATATTGAAAATCCTATAATTTTGACTGCCCATGCTAGTTTCCACGGACGTACTCTAGCAACTATTACCGCAACGGGACAACCAAAGTATCATAAAGGTTTTAGCCCCTTAATGCCAGGATTTTATTATGTGCCCTACAATGATATTGCTGCGATAGAAAGCGCGATCGCTGAATTAGACAAAGACAAACGACAAGTTGCAGCTATTATGCTAGAAGCACTCCAGGGAGAAGGAGGTGTTCGCCCTGGTAATGTGGCTTACTTTCAAAGAATTAGAGAAATTTGCGACGAGAAAGGCATTCTCTTGATATTAGATGAAGTACAAGTAGGTATGGGTCGTAGTGGCAAACTTTGGGGATATGAAAATTTAGGCATCGAGCCAGATATTTTTACTTCCGCTAAGGGACTAGGTGGAGGTATTCCCATTGGAGCAATGTTATGCAAATCTCACTGTGATGTTTTTGAACCTGGTAGTCATGCTAGCACTTTTGGTGGAAACCCTTTTGTTTGTTCGGTAGCGCTCGCTGTTTGTCAAACTTTGGAACAGGAAAATTTGTTGACAAATGTACAGCAGAGAGGCGAACAGTTGCGAGTAGGGTTAAATGCTATTGCCACTAAGTATCCCGATCTATTTAGCGAAGTGCGCGGTTGGGGTTTAATTAATGGTATGGAGTTGAAGGCAGATGTGGAGTTGACTTCTATCGATCTAGTCAAAGCTGCCATGAATGAGGGTTTATTGATCGTACCTGCGGGGCCGAAAGTATTGCGTTTTGTGCCTCCACTTATTGTAACTGCTGCCGAAGTTACTGAAGCTGTGGATGCTTTGGCAAGAGCGATCGCAACTTTAGTTAAGTAGAATCAAATCAGGTTGTACAGTTATCCAAAAATTTCTGCCGAAAACGAAGTAGGGATGTTTTATGGAGCGTCCCTACATATTTCTAGTATAGAATCATTGTTCTTTCCTGACTAATTCTATATTTAACTTATTATAAACTTCATATAATTTTTAAACTATGGTAACTCGAAAAGTTAGTATCTGGGGTAATTCCCTTGGAGTTATACTTCCGCAAGCGATTATCCAAGAGGTGGGCTTAAAAGAAGGAACAACTGTTTCTATATCTACAGAAGGTAATAAAATTATTCTGTCACCTACCAAACCTAAATACAGCCTTGAGGAGCTACTTAAAGAGGCTACTCCAGATATGCAGCATGATGAATTAGATTGGGGTGAGTCGATGGGAGCAGAAAGTTGGTAAAAATTGATGGAATTGTCCCCGAACGAGGTGACATCATTCAATTGCAGCTTAATCCAAGAACTGGTAGCGAACAGGCGGGCTACCGCCCTGCAGTGATATCACCATTGCTTTACAACCGCATTTCCAAAATTCTTTTGGTTTGCCCCATCACCAGTAAAAAGAAAGGATGGCCTTTTGAGGTTGAACTGCCTGCTCAGATACAAACTCATGGTGTTGTGCTGGTGGATCAGTTAAGAGCTGTTGATTGCAGTGCCAGAGGTGCAAGTTTTGTTGAAAAAGCAACTCCTGAATTAATTGATGAGGTTTTGGCTAGGTTCGAACCTCTCGTAACTTAACTAGCTATCAGCTATTAGCTATCAGCTATCAGCCTAAAAATTTGGGCGTTGCTGAATTAAGGCATGATTGTAGAAATTCGTGATCGCTAAACTCTCAAATAATTTATATTATTTGAATCAGGAGTTGGCACATCTGTAAATTTGAGATAGTGAATTAATATTCAATATAATTAGGGCTTGCTGATTAAATCTAAAAGCATTTATAGATAAAGGTTTTAGCCTTTTTAGCTCTGGAAAAAGTATCTAGTTTTCAGCTCTATTATGTTATGCTCAAAAAGTTAGCATTTTGGGCAGGAGAGTAGCCTAAAAATTACTCCCCTACTCCTCTACTTCCCCGCTCCCCTACTACTCAAAAAAGACTGTTTCAGCAAACCCTAATTAGGTATTTGGGCGTTGCTGACTGGTGGGTATGATTTGATGATTTTGTATTTGGGATTTTTTATTTTGGATGGTTTGAACTACTTGTTAATATTAACTTTTCCCTGTTCCCTGTTCCCTGTTCCCTGTTCCCTGTTCCCTGTTCCCTG
>NZ_JAAHGK010001146.1:0-2467 GCF_010672505.1 Okeania sp. SIO2B9
GACCGAAGTGGCGGTGAAAAGATAGATTCACTAGAAAAAGAGAAGATTACTCAGCTTCCTCTAGATTCAGAAACTTCAGAAGAAGAAACTTTAGAGCAAGAAACTAATACACCAATTGATAGTAACCCAACTAAAAATGAGGCAACTTCAGTTAAGGCTGAAGAATCAACTGAAGAACCTGAAAGTGAATTTGGAAAAAATCCATTCCTTTGACACTCGCCCGTTAAATCGAAGATTATAAGGGGCGATTCTTGGCTCAAAGACACTTAACTAGATTAACCAAATTACTCTGATTGATCCCCATAAGTACGTCTCCCCAAGCATTTTAATTACGGTATGCCCTACCGCTATCAATCCACTATTGTAACCACCCTCGTTGGTGGCTTACCATTACCGATATAATTCTTTACAATATAGAAAGTTTTAATGGTCTCGATATTTGAGGAGAGTAGAGAGCTTGACTTTTAGCACCATCTATGATATAAACTTAATACCCACTTATCCCTGATATTTGAGAAATGTTAAGAAAGATGTGGATGGGTAAAGCATAGTTTGGCAGTGAGGTATTAAACCAGTCACTGAAAATATAATGTAGTAACTAGGTGGAGTAAGATTTTTATTAACAAAAAAGTCTATGTTAGAGTGGTAGAATGTGCATAAATATATTGGTAAATTTAAGACCGGATAATATGATCGCCCGATATTTTTAACCTTTGGTCGCAAAAAGTCCCGCGCTATTGTAATAGAATGGCCGTTAAATTGGTAATTTACTTGGAGTTGTATGGGGATGCGAGTGAAATTTTAGATATAATAAATTAGTACTTGCAGCGAACTATAGCTGTCAAGGTGAAAACCAAGCATATAAATAAATAAAAATTTAGCCTGTGGACCCTGTGTAAGACCAAGAAAGTTTTCAGACCATGGAGGCATTGGCGGTTGAAGCAGCATATCTGACACTATCTAGCGACAGCTTTGGTGTTGGGTACTTCAAAGATAAAAGTTATAGGACTTACCCATGAACGCTATTGGTAGGGTGTGTTAGCACGAGTGTAACTGAGCAATACCCCTTATGTAGTGCCTTTGCGTAAGTACTGAGTTAAACAATACACATATTAACACTAATTCTAGGCAATCAGCTCTATGGCCAGCGATTATTATGAAATTCTAGGTGTTTCTCGTACAGCAGACAAAGAGGAACTAAAGCGTGCTTACCGTCGCTTGGCTCGTAAGTACCACCCAGACGTGAACAAAGAGCCAGGAGCAGAAGAACGCTTTAAAGAAATAAATCGTGCTTACGAAGTTCTCTCAGACCCAGAAATAAAAGCTCGTTACGACCGCTTTGGGGAAGCAGGAGTATCAGGAGCAGGAGCGCAAGGTTTCTCCACAGATTTTTCAGACAGTTTCGCTGATATATTTGAAAGCTTTTTCAGTGGATTTTCTGGAGGAATGGGGACACAAGGGCGTAGGCGTACAGGTCCAGTTAGAGGTGATGACCTACGCATAGACCTGAATCTGGATTTCCACGAAGCTGTATTTGGTGGGGATAAAGAACTAACCATCAAACATTTAGAGGTCTGTGAAACTTGCAACGGTTCGGGTGCCAAACCAGGTACAAAACCCAAAACTTGTTCTACTTGTGGGGGAAGTGGTCAAGTACGCCGGGCAACAAGGACTCCTTTCGGTAGTTTTACTCAAGTTTCGGTTTGTCCTTCCTGTAATGGTACTGGGCAAATAATAGAAGAAAAGTGCCCAACCTGTGGTGGACGTGGGCAAAATGAGGTTACAAAAAAAATAAAGATTACTATCCCAGGAGGGGTAGACAATGGTACTCAGTTACGAGTATCTAAAGAAGGAGATGCAGGTAAGATGGGTGGACCACCTGGAGACTTGTATGTTTTCTTGGGGGTCAAAAAAGACTCAGAGTTTAGAAGAGATGGAATTAATATTCTATCTGAAATAAAAATTAGTTATTTACAAGCAATTTTGGGCTGTAGTCTGGAGATAAATACAGTTGATGGCAAAGCAGAATTAATAATTCCAGCAGGTACTCAACCAAATACTGTTCTAACTTTAGAAGATAAAGGAGTACCGAAATTGGGTAATCCGGTAAGCCGTGGTGACCATCTCATTACAATAGTAATAGATATTCCCACAAAAATTACTACAGAAGAACGTGAGTTGCTGGAAAAACTGGCAAGCATTAAGGGCGATCGTATAGGAAAAGGTGGCATAGAAGGGTTTTTAGGAAACTTATTTCACCAAAAATGATCAAGAAAGGGAATAAACAAAGGCAGAAGGCAGATAGCAGAGGGCAGAAGGAACAATTGGTTAGGGTTTTATACCTCAACCAATTGTAGACACCGTGTAGACCGTGGGGTTTTATACCCTTGTTCCCTTCGGTCACTGCCAGAGGACAGGATTCAACAATTAATAATTAATAATTAATAATTAATAATTAACAATTACC
>NZ_JAAHGK010001147.1:0-2463 GCF_010672505.1 Okeania sp. SIO2B9
AATTATTCGCGACCAAATAGAACAGTACGACCAAGATGTCAAAGTATCTAACGTTGGTACTGTTCTACAAGTGGGTGACGGTATTGCCAGGATTTATGGCCTAGACAAGGTAATGGCAGGAGAACTGGTAGAGTTCTCAGATGGTACAGTAGGTATTGCCCAAAACTTAGAAGAAGATAACGTAGCGGCAGTATTGATGGGTGAAGGCCGGGAAATTCAAGAAGGATCTGCCGTAACTGCCACAGGTAGAATTGCTCAAGTGCCAGTAGGAGAGGCCATGGTTGGCCGGGTGGTAGATGGTCTCGGTCGATCTGTTGATGGTAAAGGAGATATTCAAACCGATGACAGTCGTCTGATTGAATCTCCTGCTCCAGGAATTATCGAACGCCGTTCTGTTTGTGAACCTATGCAAACAGGTATCACTGCTATAGACTCGATGATTCCCATCGGTAGAGGTCAAAGGGAATTGATTATCGGTGACAGACAAACAGGTAAAACAGCGATCGCCATCGATACTATCATTAATCAAAAAGGTGAAGATGTTATCTGTGTATATGTGGCTATTGGTCAAAAAGCTTCTACTGTAGTTCAGGTAGTAAGTACCCTTGAAGAAAAAGGTGCAATGGATTACACCGTTGTAGTAGCTGCTAATGCCAGTGACCCTGCAACTCTCCAATACTTGGCTCCTTATACTGGTGCTACTATTGCTGAATACTTTATGTATAAAGGCAAAGCAACTCTGGTAATCTATGATGACCTTTCCAAGCAAGCTCAAGCTTATCGCCAGGTATCTTTGCTACTGCGTCGTCCACCAGGTCGTGAAGCATATCCAGGAGATGTATTCTATCTCCACTCCCGTCTCTTAGAAAGAGCTGCTAAACTCAATGATGATTTAGGTGGAGGCAGTATGACTGCTCTACCAATTATTGAAACTCAAGCTGGTGACGTTTCGGCCTATATTCCTACCAACGTTATCTCTATTACGGATGGTCAAATCTTCCTCTCCAGTGACCTATTCAACGCAGGTTTCCGCCCAGCAGTAAACGCAGGTGTTTCTGTGTCGAGGGTAGGTTCGGCTGCTCAGACCAAGGCTATGAAAAAAGTTGCTGGTAAGATTAAGCTAGAGCTAGCACAGTTTGCTGAATTAGAAGCGTTCTCTCAATTTGCCTCAGACTTGGATAAAGCTACCCAAAACCAACTGGCAAGAGGTCAGCGCTTGCGGGAGATTTTGAAACAATCTCAAAACTCACCTCGCTCTCTTCCCGAACAAGTAGCAGTGATTTATTCTGGTATTAATGGTTACTTGGATGATATCCCTCTTGAGAAGGTGACTAAATTTATTTCTGGTTTACTGGATTACTTGAACAACAGTAAGCCCAAGTTCGGTGAAATTATCGGTACTGAAAAGGTACTGACTGATGAAGCTCAAACTGTCTTAAAAGAAGGTATTACTGAGTATAAGCAAACATTCTTGGTATCTGCTTAAATTAGTTACTTTTAAGTATTAACATTTAGTGGTTAGTTGTTAATGCTCAAAAGCAACTAGCCACTAATTATTAGTTAGATGTAGTAATTAAAAGTCAGTTATCAGCAGTCAGCTTTGTTGTTTACCTGATACTACCTAACTTTTAAGACTAATTCGCACTTAATTTATAGGCGAATCTCTATAGATTTATTGAAAAAAAAGGGTTGAGAGTAACTAGATAGACAGATATGAGAAAGTTTAATCTAGTTGACTTAGTTGAGAATAAATTAAAAATTTCCCTTCTTCTTTCTTCCTTGTTACTTCTTACTTCTTCCTACACAAAATCATGCCTAATTTAAAAGCTATTCGCGATCGCATCAACTCGGTCAAAAACACTAAAAAAATTACAGAAGCAATGCGCCTAGTGGCCGCTGCTAAAGTACGTCGTGCCCAGGAACAAGTGATTAATACTCGGCCCTTTGCCGACCGCCTTGCCCAAGTTTTATACGGACTTGCCGAACGTTTACAATTTGAAAGTGTAGATTTACCCCTACTAAAACAAAGGGAAGTTAAAACAGTTGGGTTATTAGTAATTTCTGGAAATCGTGGTTTATGTGGTAGCTATAACAGCAGCATAATTAAACGTGCAGAAATTAGAGCTCGTGAACTCACTGAGCAAGGAGTTGATTATAAATATTTATTGATTGGACGTAAAGCAATTCAATATTTCCAACGTCGGGAAGCTCCAATTTTAAACACTTATGATAATCCTGAAAAAATTCCTACAGCTGATGATGCTTCTGCAGTTACTGATGAAGTACTTGCTGATTTTCTCTCAGGATCAGTAGATAGAATAGAGTTGGTTTATACCAAATTTATTTCACTAATTAGCTCTAAACCAGTTATTCAAACTCTCTTACCTCTCGATCCTCAAGGTTTAGAAGTTCAAGATGATGAAATCTTCCGTTTAACTACTAAAGGTGGTCACTTTGAAGTAT
>NZ_JAAHGK010001148.1:0-2463 GCF_010672505.1 Okeania sp. SIO2B9
ATCGGCAGTTGTCTCTAGAAAATTCTCCATATCAGTTAACTTATTACTGTGAAGAATCAGATTTTGCCGAAGTAGATAAACAGAATTTTTACCCTGAAAATAAAAAGTAAAACTATTACCCACCCCAGGGAAATAATTAGGGCTTGCTGATAAAATATAAAAGCACTGATAGATAAAGGTTTTAGCCTTTTTAGGTTGAAAAAAATGCCTGGTTTTCAGTTGAAAACCCTCAAAACTTTAGCATAAAATGCAGAATAATAGCAGAAAAATCACTCTTACAAATATATCCAACTATCTCCTAACTACTCTCTACTCCCCCACTCATCTACTCCTGAAAAAGACTTTTTCAGCAAACCCTAATTATCGGCGGTTATCTCCAGAAAATTTTCTCTAGTCATCAACAATAAGATTATTGATTACCCATCCACATTTATCCGTTAATTCATCCCCATCAATAGTCATATTTTCCAAAAGCAAATAAACCGAATTTTTACCAGCGAGTGAAAAATTCAAGTCAGACAAATCTCCAGGAAAATAATTATTGGCAGTTGTATCAAGCAAATTTCCTTGCTCATCTAAAGAAGAAAACGCAAGAGACAAACCATCACATTCTTGATTCAGAAAATTCAGTTTACCAGTAATTTTTACTGATTCGGATATTTGCCCTAAATAGAGAAAATATTTAGAGGTTTGTTTAGTAGTATCCGAGGGGTCTGTCATTAATTTATAACCATTTTCAGAAATTTGAGTAACTGCCGAATAATTATAAGTAATATAAGGAGATTGATTTAAACTCATCCAGTCTAACTGTCTACCTGGACGTTGAGGAATTTGTTTTTGTACTGCTGATAAAGTTTGTACAGCAGTCGCTACAGAAGTAGGGCGAAATCTTTGATAAAAACTGACAGTAATTCCACCATCTAAGATAAATTCTTCTGGCAATTTTCGGAAATCTTGAGCAATGGGAAAATTTTGAGTAAAAGCATCATAGACAAACTTAACTAAATCTTGTTGCCCTGGTTTTAAGACTTGTTCATCAGTTAATAATACTTTCTGAAATGGGTGAGCAATAACTATATATTGTGCTTCTAATAATTCTGGCAATGGGTAAGTATCGCGGGTGTCAATATGTGGTTTACTTATTGCTCTTAAATTCGGCCAAGTTTCAGGATTAATTATCCGATTAGCGTTTCTAATAATATTGGCATTAAAAAGATTTGAGGAAGCAGCTACATATACTAATTCTCGATTTTTGGCTAATTTACTTAGATAATCGCTCAGACGTAAAACTTCATCATAGTCGGAACGAATTAATGGAGAAAAATTAGTGGCAAATAATGGTCGTAGAGAATGATGAAATTTGCCAATTGTAGTTATGCCAAGGAAAAAATTTCCAAGTAACAATATTCCCGTGAGACTTAAAATGATTAATCTAGTTTTGTCTGGAAAAATATTAATGGTCGTCCAGATAAATGAAGCTAATCCTAAAACTATTATTGGCGTAAAATGTAGAGAGTAATGAATATTGCCATAACGGAGTAAAATCAACCATTCAGCTAAAGAAAAAAATCCGAATAATAAGAGAAAAATAGTAGTGGATGGAATTAAATATTTTGTCAGAACACCAACAGAAAATCCTGTGGCAACTAATAGTAAAGTTATTAATCCATAAAAACAGGCATAACGCCAGAAAATGTCAGGTATTGATAAACTCCAAGCAGCATAAAGAGTTCGATAATTTTCTGTCAAAGAACTTTGGATAAAACCCCAAGCAAAAATTGATATAGTCAGGAAACTACTGAGAGAAATCAGACTAATTTTAATGGCGCTTTCTAAAAGTCTTTTCCAGGAATTATTGACAGAATTGAAAGTAGTCAAAAAGTTAATCATAGTTTGGCAACTAACAGCAGCAAGAAAAGCTATGGCGCTATAAGCAAAATGTCTCCTTAAAACAATAGATATGCCCAAACATAATCCAATGACAGGAATTTGCCACCAAGCAGTCAATCTAATATTTTGTAAGTAAATTAAAATCGCCAATAAAATAAATAAAGTCGCTCCAATATCAGGATATCCTCTTAAACTCGGACTCCAAGTCATAGGTATTAATAAAGCGATCGCTACTGTTGACCAAAATACCCACCGAGAAGGAACTGGAATTAATTTTGTCGCGATAGAACCGACCAGCAAACTAAATGGTAATAAATAGACCAGATTAATACTCAAAATATAAACAATTCTTTGATTACCAAACAGATAAAGAAATGGAATTAACGGCAGCACAACCAAATAATTTTTCTGTTGAGATAAAGAACCTAAAATATCATCAATAGCTCTTTGAGGTGATGCTCGAAATAAATTTGTTAAATTATTTGCTGCGTTCTGATATCCCACAAAGTCCCACCAATAAATTGTATGTTCATGAGATATATATATTGATGTTATGACAGTAATTATCAAAAC
>NZ_JAAHGK010001149.1:0-2461 GCF_010672505.1 Okeania sp. SIO2B9
TGTTATATAATGTCTGGTTGAATAATTACACTTTGGAGGAAGGAAGGCAGAAGGGAAAGAAAGGTTTAAAGAGATCAGGTTTTTATAACTGATATCAAGTCCGGTAGCATCGTTATTGTAAAGGTAAGGAAGAAGGAAGAAGGAAGAGGGAAGAAGTGAAGAGGGAAGAAGGCTTTAGTTATCTAGAATAGAAGACTTAAAAGTCCAAAAAAACTTAAATTTTTTGTAGATATTCACCCTTGGGGTTACACAAACGATGCCAGCGGACATCATATGATTATCCTAACATGGTATTAGAGCAAATCTAAAATCATCAATTTATACCATTTTTGTACATAATTTTTTATCATATCTTGATGCTTAACGCCTAAATGATTCAATTAATTGTCTAATGGTCTTAAATTGAAAATCATTGACTAAATTAATTAACTTTTCCGCTAATAAAGATTTCTCAACCGGAATTTGTCCTATTAATTCTAAGATACTATCGTCATCTAAAGCTTTAGCTGCATCATACAGTTTTTCTAACCATTCACTCGGCATTACCTGCAAATCTTCTACTGTTAAATTTGGTAATTCACTGGTAGTTTTAGCTGGAGTTTCTTCTGCATAAATATATTCCACTCCTAAATGCTTTTTCATCGTCTCAAAAATTATTGATTCTCGGAATGGTTTTCTGACAAAATCATCACATCCTGCTGATAAAATAATTGACTTTTCTTCTTCTAATACACTTGCTGTTAAAGCAATTATTGCTGTGGCATTTCCTTTGATTGTGCCTTTAATTATTTGAGTTGCTTCGTAACCATCCATAACTGGCATTCTCATATCCATCCAAATTAAATTAGGTTGCCATTCATCCCAGATTTCTATTGCTTGTTTTCCATTTTCTGCTTCTTTTAATTCAAATCCTAATGGTTGTAATAATTTAATCAATAATAAACGATTGGTGGGACGGTCATCGACTATTAATATTTTATAACGGGGTTGATTGGGTTTTAAAGCTATGACATGACGTGGATGTTCTTGAGTTTCTATATCTTCTTTACTGACGATATCAACTTGGATGTCAAATCGAAAAGTTGTACCTATTCCCACTTGAGAGTTAACAGTAATATCTCCTCCCATTAAGTTGACAAATTTACGACTAATTGGTAATCCTAATCCTGTTCCTTCTTGACTATTGTTGCCTGTTTCTGTTTGGACAAATGCTTCAAATAATTTGGGCATTTCTGCTTCAGCTATTCCTGCTCCTGTATCTCTGACTTCAAAAATAATTGTGGCTTTTCCATGACTTTCCCCCCATTCCAAAGAGGGATTTTTTCCAGAACTTTTTCCCCATTCCAAAGAGGGATTTTTGCCAGAATTTTCCCCCCATTCCAAAGAGGGATTTTTGCCAGAACTTTTTCCCCTTAGAAAGGGGGGATTAAGGGGGAATTATTTTGGACTCACAACTGTAACACTCACACCCCCTTCAGATGTAAATTTAATCCCGTTATTGATTAAGTTAATTAATACTTGACGGAGTTTTGTTTCGTCAGTATAGATATATTGATGTACATCATCCTGGCGGTCAAAAATTAATGTTAATCCTTTATTTTCGGCGGTTATATGTAATAAGTCTTCTAGTTCGTTCAACAATGAATAAAAGTCAAAGGTTTTAGCATTGAGGTTCATTTTCCCTGCTTCAATTTTAGATAAGTCTAAAATATTATTAATTAAGGTTAATAAATAGTTGCCACTCTTATTAATAATAGTTGTATTTTCTTTTTCTTCTGGAGATAAGGTTTGAGAACGCATCATTATTTGTGAAAAGCCTAAAATAGCATTTAATGGGGTGCGTAGTTCGTGACTCATATTGGCGATAAAACTGCTTTTTGCTTGATTTGCTACTTCCGCTTTTTCTTTAGCAACAACTAACTGTTGATTTGAATCTTGTAATTCAGCAGTACGTTTTTTGACTTGCGTTTCCAGTTCGCGATTACGTTTTTCCGTTTCATATATACGCCACCACACTCCACCTAGTAAAACTCCTAAAGATAAAATCCCCATCGCTGCTCTAAACCAAAGAGTTTCCCACCAAGGTGGTGTGATTGTAATCTTGATAGAAACACCCTGTTCATTCCAAAGTCCATCATTATTCGAGGCGATCGCTCGAAATACATAGTTGCCTGGATCTAAATTAGTATAGGTGGCAGAATTATCTTTACTACTTACCTCATTCCAGTCGCGATCAAATCCCTCTAGTTTGTACTTGTAGCGATTTTTCTCTGGTGATTGGAAATTCAATGCTGCAAATCTAAAGGAGAAGATTCGGTCTTTATAAGAGAGAGTTAAGTGTTTGGTTTTGAGGATAGATTCCTTGAGAACTGAATTTTCACCAATAGGAACAAGCTTATTTTCCAGTTTAAAGTATGTGATAAATACGGTCGGAATACTGGGATTATCCTGAATTTGTTCA
>NZ_JAAHGK010000115.1:0-9640 GCF_010672505.1 Okeania sp. SIO2B9
GCAAGATCCACGGTGCTGCCCTGAGACCATCACCCGGTTAGATGAAATCAGGGAGCTATTAAGTACTGAGTACTCAGGTTTCACCGATCTGTCTGTCTGTGGATGCACCTTCTCCTTGTCCAGGAATATTGTATGAAAAGAAAGGGTCACTAGAGTCAAATAAGCCTTCTAAAAAAGAGAATTCAGCATCTGTCTCAAAATTCAATCCCAGAAAGTCACCGTCAAGAAATACAACTTCAGGAAAACCATCAGCTTCGGTGTAGTTGATACCTAGAAAATCGAAACTGAGTTCTGATACAGATAAAAATTCTTCACCTATTCCTGTTAATGCAGAATCATCAAATTCAAAAAATCCAGAGTATGTTTCACCTGCTAAAGAACCATCTAAATTATTAACTTCAAAATCATAAATAATTGAAACTGCATTAACAGGATTAGTATTAATGACTGATAAGCTGAGAACTGTAGTTGTAGCAACGAAAGATAACTTTTGAAAAATGTTAGTCATGGTTTTTTTAGTAAAAGGGAGCAAATGTTGGTTGGTTGCGTAAATTTAAAAGTTGTTATGCACCCTATAGCTTCTTGACTATGGTAGAAAAATTACTTGCTTTTTCTCTATTGTACAAAACTTTATCTATTGTACAAAACTTTACTAGCAATGACAATAGTGATAATACTGATGTCTGAAAGAAAATTAATATGCAGTAATTGAGTGAAATAACTTAAACTTTGAGTTTTTTCCATAGTCTGAATCTTCATAGAAAGAGCGATCGCCAGGGAAAGCGATCGCTAAAATCTCAATCAATTAAAAAATGAAATTGTCTGGATTATTCAATTCCGCAGGATTAACATCTTGCACTAACAAGAAAGAGCGAGCGCGACCATTTCCCGCATCACCATCAGGATCGATAGTCAAGATAGTATTTCCACGACGAGAACGGAAACCAACATAACCATCAGCAATGGGATCTACTCCAACAAAACCAAAACCATCTAATACTCCAGCTAGGTCAATTTTATCGCTACCTACTTCAAAGTCAGTAATGATATCTCTTGCATCTACAATGCTAGTGTAAACGAATGTATCGTCACCACCGCCACCAGTAAGAACATCTCGATTTCGGAAACCAGTAATAGTATCATCGCCATCGGTTCCAATCAAATTATCCCGACGCCGAGTACCCTCAATTACTTCTCCAGGAGTGGAGCTTTCCAAATTCAAACCAACTATTATGGGGTCGTGGTCGGAATTGCGGAATGGATCTTGACCGTTGAACAGACTTGGATCGCGTCCGAAATCAAGATTGTAATTAAGAGCATCAGGTTCGTCAGCATTAACGCGCCATTCTGTAGTACCCGTTACCTGGGATAACAGTGACTCATTCGCTAAAGCATAGTCCAGATAGCCAAATTGACCATCAAATACGAAGGAGTAAGCGTCACTGCCAACAAATTCCTCGATTAGGTCTGTGTAACCTTCTGTTTCCAGGGATGTAATTGGGTCTTCCTGAGCGTAAGCATTTAAGTCACCTACAATCAAAAAGTCACTATCTCCACTACCAGTGGGGTCAGTATTTAACCAAGCATTTAGAGCTTCAGCACCTCGTAAACGAGTACCATTGAAGTTTCCTTGTCCGTCACCCGCATCTGCATCGTCACCAGTGCCAGTACCTCCTTTAGACTTAAAGTGGTTAACAGATACTGTCAAGCGTTCGCCTGTCGCTAGTTCTTCAAAAGTGACAGCAAGAGGAGCGCGGTTAGTATCCTCTCCATCAAATACTGTGCCACCTAAACCAAGATCGGGCAGATCGGAATCTGTGAGAACTTCCACTGTTGTTCCAGGAGCAACTTGAACGCTGTCGGTTTTGTAAATTGCACCAACAGAAATTGCATCACCTGTATCCACAAAAGGAACGCCTGGATCGACATAAGCATAAGTCCCTGCACCGACTCGGTCGTTAAGTTCATCAACCAATGTCTCAATGGCAAACTGACCGTCACCATTTTGGTCCCCACCAAATTCGTTCTCTAACTCAACCAAACCAACAATATCTGCGTCAATATCTTCCAGAGCTGTAACCAACTTTTCAACTTGACGGTCAAATTCAGTCTGGTTATCAGCACCACGAGGAGAAAGACCGTTAGGACCGCTACCAGGATTACCATCTTCGTCTAGAGTAGTAAAGAAATTGAGAACGTTGATACTAGCAACTTTCAAATCTCCGCCAACGTCTTCCGGTGTTTCTGGACGAGGGTTAGTTGCTTGGAAATCTATGGGGTTAACAGGTTGAACTCGGTAGTCGCCAAAGCCAAAACTGAGAACACCGGAGAGATTATCAACAGTATCGCCACCCCGTAGAGTATTGGTAGAACTGAGAGGGTTGCCACCACGGCCATGAATAATTGTACTAGGGTTCTGAACAGTTTGACCATCATCAAGAACAATGCGTCGTTTAGAGATCTCTTCTTGATAAGCAGCAAAACCTGCAACGTCTGGAGCATTGAAGTCAGTAAATTGTTCCAGGCGACCATCAGTTCCTGGTTCATTACTAGCTCCATCAGAGGATAGGACGATTTCACCGAAGCGGTCTAAGTTGAAATATTCTGTGACAAATAGGGTATCAGGAATTGTTATTCCCATTCCCTCAAAAGCTTCTAGATCGTCAACTGTAGTCACAGGGAAGTTTACAGTAGCAGGAGTTGGTAAAGTATCTGTACCTTGAATGGAAACAGATACATCGGTTAGCTGAGTCAAACCAAAGAATTCATCTACTGTTCCTGTAACCTGAACAACGTCTCCAATATTTACGTCTACCGCAGGAGAGTCACCATCAAAGATAAAAAGACCTTCAGAGGTTAAAGGATCTGCGTCTGCGTCACTATCTTCTTCTTGAACAAAGAAACCGTTCAAATCTCCATTTGTTCCGCTAGCACCATCCTGGTAGTCTCCCACAACAACAGCTTCAATAGTTACTGTTTGACCCTCTAGTGGACTGGATGTACCACTACCTTGAATCTCACTGATGAGTTTAGTTTCACCAGTACCGCCACCATTATCGCTGGTTCCAGCTGTGGGAGTATTGTCTGAACCAAGGGAGAAGTCACCGAAAACCCAGTCCCCTGTTGTATCGGTATCTACTCCGTCTGCTACACGACGCACACCCGCAGGTAAGAAGGAACCATCCGGACCTAATACTGGAGCATTAAAGAAGAATGAATCTGTAGTACCGCCGTCAGTTACACCAACGGTATCTATAACCACTTCGCTACCAGACACACTGCTTCCCGTCAAACTGCTGGTTTCTACCAAAGCAATAGTATAGCTGCTGTTTTCAACAAAGTTAGAACTAATTTCCTGATTAGGCGTTACACCATAAATACTGTTCTCAAGAATTTGAGTGTTACCAATGAGGAAAAAGCCGTTATCGCCGATAACATCCTCAGCGCCAAGATCGACCCGCTGGTCAATAGTTCCATTACTTGAACCAGCATCACTTTCCACGACAATAATACTCAGACCATCAAGAGATGTTCCAGCTTGACCAAACAACTCAATGAATTCGACATCAGTACCTGTTGTGCTGCCCAAGACCTCGTTGATGACTAGGTTGGAGCCACCACTGCTACCACTAACTGTGAAAGGGTTTGTTGGCATTATTTGTCTGGTGCTATTGCTGCCAGACCAATTAGAGTTATCGCTAATGGCATCTAATAATTCGGCTTGTGTACCAGAAGTAATGCCTGTATAAATAGCGTTATCAATTTCGTCTAAAGCTACTGCTGTTTCACCATTAACTAAACCTGTGGGTAGGGCAGATGTATTGGAACTCGTAGAGTCAGACTGCCATACTCCGGGGTTGCCTTCACTGTTGAGGGCATAAATAAAGGTAGGGTTGCTACTATCTCCTTGATAAGCAATAATTTGGTCGCCATCAACTGAGAATGCAATACTACTGACAGTAGGATTAATTATTGTTCCGGCAGTAATATCTGTGGGTGCTGTCCAAGTAAAAGTGCCTTCATTAGCTCTGAAACTACCAGCAGCTTGCCAACCGTTATCGGTAAAATTAATTTCTGTACCTGCACCAATATCTACTAATGGTGTAAAGGCAAATTCATCTGGGTTATCAAAGTTAAAGCCAATAATGGCTATATCTCCTGATGATAGTGTAGTTGCAGCCATTTTTATTTCCTAATTAATTTGACGATCAGTTAATGTATTTGACTAATTAGTATTGGTTTGATAATTCTTTGTGATTTATTCTCATATGTGAGTCATATTACACACAAAATCAAGATATTATCGGCGAGCTGATGCTCAACTTCTTAGTAATTTGTAAGTTACTTAATTAATCTAAACAAATGTCATCCAATCTTGGGTTAAGTCTAAGTTAAGAACTAGATATCTTTATAGAAACTTTATATTAGACTTGTCCCTTTATAACTTAAAAAAATCCCAAAAACCTTATTCTGCAAGGATTGTAGCTATTGGGTGGCAAAAATGCTTGGAATTATTGCTCTGTCTAGGTTAGAGTGATTTTTTTCCCTTATTTAGCGACAACTCTATTACCTAACAGTTTTGTGAAGATTGTGTAAAGTCAGTCTAGACAAGGGAATTACGTCGATGCCTTAAAAATGACTAGAACCCGTGCTTATTCAGGATTTATGCATTTTTGACGTTAAAGCCTCTGCCCATCTATATTTGATCCTATTTTTTGACTTTATTTTGTGTAAGTCCCAATAATAATATTATGTCTGGTTGAATACTTATAAATAAGGGAGTAGGGAGTAGGGATAATAGGGATATTTGCCCTCTGTAAGAAAATAGGTTTTTTCATCACTAATTATCCGGACTTGATATTATTCCTAAACGTTAATAGAAAATGCTGATATTGGCAGAGAAACAGGTGGTATCTATAATGTCAATTTACCTCCATTTTCTGAGATACTGACGCAACGCTGTGCGAACCCACTAACTAATACCAATTTCATAAAATATTGCAAAGCGTGACGACACACTTAACTGGGAACACCGGAGCTGGGAACAGAGAAAGAAAAACATAAATATTAAAGAGGAAAAAAGGTGGAAATTTGAGAATTTATGGAATTTATAATTTTTTCTTTTAGGAATAAATCACAAATTAAGATGTAACTGCCTTTGCGTGAATTTGGTATAATACAAGGGTTTTGCGCTGCTTTAGCCGATCTTTAAGTATTATTACTGAATTCGGCTGGCTGAAACCAACAGGGTGTCAACTTCTTCAGCAAGCCCTAAGTTTTCAATAATGTCTATTCAAATCAGACACTTGTCATAAGGCCTGGCTGCTTTCTATAAAATTTCTCAGTATAGAAAAATAAATTAATAACTACTTGACAAATATATTTAATTATGAGATAAAACAAATTTGTGAGTAAAACTTAAATAGTGTCTGGAAACAATTTATACATTGTCAAAGTCACTGTCAAAGTCACTACTTATTATAGATAAAATCAGGTCAAATGATCGCAAGTTTTCAAAGGTAGAGTCTAATTTTCTATAAATTAATCCTGATAAAGGATAAAAATTATCAAGAATAAATTGCAATATCATTAAAATTAATCAGCGAAAATTAAGTGATTAGCGATACCTAATTTATCGATCAAAAACGAGGAGAAAATTGAAAATGAAAATTACTAGACGTATATTTTTAGCAACAGGCACAGCAATGGCAAGTGTGGCGATCGCCGAACTTGGTAAAAGTAATCGAGGATTAGCCCAAAGTAGGGCGATAAATCTCTATTCTTCTCGCCACTACGATACCGATCAAGCTCTCTACGACAGTTTCACCAAAAAAACTGGCCTCAAAGTCAATCTCATAGAAGGCAAAGGAGATGAGTTAATCGAACGTATCAAAAGCGAAGGTGCTAACAGCCCTGCAGATGTTTTTATTACAGTAGATGCAGGTCGTTTGGGACGAGCTGAAGAAGCAGGAATCTTGCAACCCATTTCTTCATCTACTCTCAACAGTAAAATTCCAGCAAACCTCCGCAGTCCCCAAAACCTATGGTTTGGTTTCTCCAAACGGGCACGGGTAATAGTTTATAACAAAGACAAAGTTAAACCATCTGAGCTATCAACTTATGAAGACTTAGCCACAGATAAATGGAAAGGCAAAATTCTGATTCGTTCCTCCAATAACATTTATAATCAATCCTTAATAGCATCTTTAATTGAAATTCATGGAATATCAGACACAGAAAATTGGGCAAAAGACTTTGTTAGCAACTTTGCCAGACCTCCAGAAGGAAATGATACTGCTCAAATAAAAGGTGTTGCTGCAGGTATCGGTAATATTGGTATTGCTAATAGTTACTATGTAGGCCGTTTAGCAAAATCTGACAAAGCAGAAGACAAAGCAGTTGTTCAGAAAATAGGAATGTTTTTCCCTAACCAAAATGGGCGGGGTACTCACATTAATATTAGTGGTGGTGGCGTAGTTAAAACTGCCCCAAATAAAGAAGGTGCAATTAAGTTTCTCGAACATTTGGCCAGCCCAGAAGCTCAAAAAATCTTCTCTGAGGGTAACAATGAATATCCTGTAGTTGCAGGTGTACCTGTTCCTAGCGTTTTGACAACCTATGGCAACTTCAAGAGCGATTCTATTAATGTTGCTACTTATGGCAAGTTGAATGCTGAAGCGATTAAATTAATGGATCGTGTGGGCTGGAAATAGTAACGATAATATCATCAGGACTTACGCACGAAGCACGAAAAAGTAGCGTTTGAGATTGCTTTCCGTCCCGGAATGCTCCGCAAACCCTGTGGGTTGCAATGACGGAAATACGTTTTACTGCGTAAGTCCTAGATTATATCAAATCCGGTAGCATTGGTATAATTAGATAGTTAATTAGGAGTCAGGAGTCAACCCACCCCTAACCCCTCCCAGGAGGGGAAGTCAGGACTCAGAAGGGAAGAGAATTTAGAAAGATTTGTTAATGGGTGAAGATGAAAAATTTTTTTATACCGAATTAAACGGATTGGATATTATTTAATGGAGAAAAACAATGACTCGTCAGCCATTACTTGATCCTAATCGTTCTTATACTTTCAGCAATTATTTTGAGTTGGGATTTACGATAGATGATTTGGTTGCTGAATTTGGTTATTCATTTGAGCGAAAATTTCTCACTTTACCACAATATCCTGATGAATTAGACCGAATCACTGATTTAAAGGAGCGCATTGAGGATATATTACCTTATATAGATTTAGATAATGAGGCTACCCGTAGGGAAATGCTCATTGCGCCCATTATCTCAGATTTAATTCATTATTCCCACGCTAAGTTAAGAATAGAATATTCTATTCAAGTTAACAACAGATTGCAAGGAAAATTAGATTATTTGTTACGTTCGACAACGAATTTGATTGTTATTGAAGCTAAACAAGCGGATATTAATCGAGGTTTTACTCAGTTAGCGACGGAAATGATTGCCCTCGATCAATGGATTGATTCCCCACAAACTGAAATTTTAGGGGCTGTAACTACTGGTAATGTTTGGCAGTTTGGTGTTTTAGATCGTCAAGCAAAATTTATCTGTGAAGGAATCAATCTTTACCGTGTTACTGAGGAATTGGAGGTCATAATCAGGATTTTATTAGCTAGACTTGTTTGAATGGATGGGTTTTTGGGATTTTCAGGACTTAATATCATGTCCGGTTGAATACTTATAAATAAACGAGGGAGGAGTCAGAACTCAGGTAGGGGAGCTGTCGGTAGGGCGACCTACAGGAGTTAGGAGGGAAGAGGGAAGAAAAAAGAGAATGACTCCTTAGTCTATAGAACCCATTTGAGATCTATATAATTATGGTAGTCAAGTCTTTTCGTGCATCTATTTTGAGGAAAAATTATCTGAAGGAGTGTTGAATTTTTTTTATTATTTCTCCCCACATCTTCCCTCTTACCTCCTGCCTCCTGTCTCCTGTCTCCTGTCTCCTGTCTCCTGTCTCCTAGCTAACGCGCATATTTATGAAGATACCAAATGGGTTCTATATCACAACGATACATAACAAACTCTTAATGATATAAGTAATGTCTATTGTGTAAAAATAAATAGATTACTTACATTAAGATGTTATTCATGGCAATTCAACTCCAACAAGCTCTAGAAGTAGGAAAATATCTCCTGACTCAACGTCTCAAAGGGCGTAAACGTTTTCCCCTAGTTTTAATGCTGGAACCTCTATTCAGATGTAATTTAGCCTGTCCTGGTTGTGGAAAAATTCAGCATCCGAAGGAAATACTCAAGCAAAACCTCACACCTCAAGAATGTTTTGCTGCTGTAGAAGAATGTGGCGCTCCCGTGGTTTCTATTCCTGGAGGCGAACCTTTATTGCATCTACAAATTGCTGAAATTGTGCAGGGGTTAGTCGATCGCCAAAAATTTGTTTATTTATGCACTAATGGTTTGTTACTTGAAAAGAATATAGATAAATTCAAACCCTCTCCTTATCTAACTTTTAGCATTCATCTTGATGGTTTACAAGCAACTCACGATCGATGTGTTGACCGACAAGGAGTGTTTGAAATAGCTGTTAAAGCAATTCGCGCTGCTAAAGCAAAAGGATTTCGAGTTACTACCAATACTACTGTATTTGAGGGAACAGACCCGAAACAAATGCAGGAATTTTTTGATTTTCTAGAAAGTTTAAGTATTGATGGAATGATGATTTCTCCTGGTTATAGTTATGAGTGGGCACCAGACCAGGAACATTTTCTCAAACGCCAACAAACACAGTTATTATTTAGAGAAATTCTTGCTCCTTTTAAAACTGGTAAAAAGAATTGGAATTTTAATCATAATCCTCTATTTTTAGATTTTTTGATGGGAGAAAAAGATAAAGATTATGATTGTACTCCCTGGGGTAGTCCTAGTTATAGTGTGCTTGGTTGGCAGAAACCTTGTTATTTAATGAATGAAGGATATTATGCTACTTTTAAAGGACTTTTAGAAGAAACTAATTGGGATAATTACGGTTATAAAAGTGGGAATTCTAAATGTGCTGATTGTATGGTTCATTGTGGTTATGAACCGACAGCAGCAATAGCAGCAATGGAGTTAGAAAATATTCCTCAAGTTTTGGGTTCTTTGTTGAAAATTGGGGGTTAAATAAAAGTTATTGTGTCTACGCTCCGATTTTTTGGCAGTTGTAGGGATTAGGGTAAACTTTTTTCGACTACCACTGACAACCTTCTTCAAAAGGATAGCATTACGTCTTTTGGTTAGGACAATAATTTTTGGTGGTAAGGGAACAGAGGAATGTAAAGAGCGTAAAAACCAGAATTACGCCCAACAATTTCGTTAAAGTGGTGATCACCTCCCAAGCGATAATAAATTTTATCTGCCTTTTTCAAATATTCGGGCAACGTTTGATTTAATTAGGGTTTGCTGATTAAATCTAAAAGTATTGACATATAAAGGTTTTAACATTTTTTAGTTGAAAAAAGTCCCAGCTTTTAGGTCGCTTAGGTTCAAAAAATTAGCATTTTAGGCGCATAGTTGCGCAGAAAAATCAAGGGACTATTCTTCCTCCTACCTCCTCTATAATTCCCATTTCTCCTGACTCGGTCCTCCTACCCTCACCCATAAGACTTTTTCA
>NZ_JAAHGK010001150.1:0-2457 GCF_010672505.1 Okeania sp. SIO2B9
TATTTTATAGAATAGGTGCTAGGGAATAGGGAACAATTAATAATTAATAATTAATAATTAATAACTAGACAGTGCAAAGTTCTTGAAATAACTATTCCTAGCTAAGGCTTTCAGCGCTCTAAAGGTTAAAAACTCTTTATTCAGAGCTGTAAGTACTGTAAGGTTTTACAGTAATACTTTCAGCCTTCAATGCAAATTTTTCTTGGGAAGAACTTTGTACTCTCCAGACTAATAATCACCTTTCCTTTAAAACGGATAGGATTTACTAATCATAAAAATTTTTCTTTATTATCCTCTTATTATCCCCTTAAAAGGCTATCCATTACCCACATCTTCCTTAACATAAAACTTGACAAAATAGACGAGTTATGTGTAAGTCTTGGATCGGCTTTTTCGGGATAAACAATGTATGGAAAAATACATTTATTTTGACAACTTCAGTAGTTTTACTTAGCTACTATGATTTTTTCCCCTTTCTCCCCTGCTCCCTGCTCCCCTTCTCCCCACAAGGGTTTCAAGACTTATGGGTAAAGGATAGCTTAAAAGAGGAGGCTTTACACCACAAATTTTCGGTAAAAGGGTTTTAGGATTGAAAAATGTCCCCGCCCAATTCTTGTACTGCTATATAACTGATTTTATAGAGGTCGGAACTGACCTCGCATCCCGATGTATTGTGATTAAAATAACGTTTACTTGAAAAAAGTGGGCTGGACTAACCATTTAAAGACAAATAAGCGTTTTGGTTAGATTTGTGGTTAGTCCTACTTCAATTTAACTCTGGGCAAAATAATTTTGGTTTGCGGAATTGGGAAAAACCGATCGCCCAAAACATTAGAGTACGACTACAAGTAACAGCAGTAAACATACTAATAGCTACACCAATTCCCAAGGTTAGAGCAAAACCTTTTACCAAACCAGTTCCTAACCAGAATAGTGCTATGCAAGCAATCAAGGTTGTGACATTACCATCTAAAATGCTGGAAAAAGCCCGATAAAAGCCAGACTCTACAGAACGATATAAAGTTTTACCAGCTCGTAACTCTTCCCTTGTCCGTTCAAAAATCAAAACATTAGCATCAACTGCCATACCAATACTCAGAATAAAACCAGCAATTCCTGGCAATGTTAAAGTCACTCCCAAGATGGCAAAACTAGCAATGGTAAACAGAGCATAAATAACTAAAGCTACATCAGCAATTATCCCAGGAAGTCGATAATAAACGACCATAAATATTAATACCAGAATTAGGCCACCAGCTCCAGCATAAACACTACGCTGAATACTATCTCGCCCTAGAGTAGCCCCAACAGTTCGATTTTCCACAATTTCTACTGAAACAGGCAGTGCCCCACCCCGCAGTTGTACTGCCAATTCATTTGCTTGTTGGGCTGTAAATCTACCTTGAATTACCGCATTACCACCAGTAATACCTGTTTCTGCAAATTCTACGCCAACAGTAGGGGCACTTAAAAGTTGGTCATCTAAGAAAATACCGATACTACGTCCAGTTCCTGCTAAATTTTTGGTAAGTTCTGCAAACTTCTGCCCTCCTTCAGAGGTAAAGCGCAAGGCCACATTCCAGTTATTAGACCCAGGAGCTTCCGGTTCTGCTAAAGCATCTCTCAGATCTTGGCCTTTAATTGTGGGTTCTTTGAATAGTCCAGTGATCGCTTGATTTGTTTTTTCTAGAGATTCTAAATTTTTAGCTATAGCCTCTGGATCTTCAATATTTTTCAGTAATTCTTGCTCTACTAAACGTTGTCTTTGTAGTTGATATTCTATTGCTAACTGTTGCTCAGTACCCTGTAGTTGTTCGCGGAAGTCCAGTTGAGCTGTCCCTCCTAAAACCCTTTCTGCTTGTTCAGGGTCGTTTACTCCTGGTAGTTGGACAAGAATTTGGTCTTGTCCTAAAGATTGAACTACTGATTCTGATACACCTAGAGCATTGACTCGATTTTCTACAATTTTTAGTACTCCTTCCATGACTCGTTCGTCGATAGTGGGAACTTCTTCAGAGGTTTGTAGTTGAATAGTAAGTTGTGACCCACCTCGAAGGTCTAGTCCCAGTCGAATTGGAATTTGATTCAATACTGTTACTGATGCTATTACTAGAACCAGAATTAAGGCTATATATGAATTTTGTCTGCGCATGATTTGACTAGTTGAAATCAGTATTTTGATAACTTAGGACTTAGGCAAAAAAACTACTTGTGGTGAGCAAAAACTATAACGTTATAGTTATAGATACATAGTCTATATATCTCAAAAATGCGTAAGTCTTGTAAATATTATTTTATTTTTTTATCTAATGGGTAAAACACCGCCACTTAGTTTTATGGCCAAGTTCTGTGCTTGTTCGGCCGTCAATCTAACTGGAATTACGGCCTGTTCGCTCATAATGCCTGTTTCTGCAAATTTAACAGCAACAGTTGGGGCGATCAATAATTGGTTATTTA
>NZ_JAAHGK010001151.1:0-2456 GCF_010672505.1 Okeania sp. SIO2B9
TTTTTTCTGCCCTCAAATTTCAACATAATTTTCTAGATGAATTACCAGATAATATATTTAGAGCAAAAGGAATTCTTTGGTTCAAAGAAAGTGAATCAAAACATATATTTCAATTGAGCGGTAAACGCTATGATATGCAAGTAGAGGAATGGTCAACTACTCCGACAAATCAGTTAGTATTAATTGGACGAAATTTGAATCCATTAATTATTCAACAAGATTTAACAAACTGTCTAACTATGTGATAAATTAAGAGTAGCTATTCTCAGATAAATCGCAGGTAAGAATTCCCATAATTAATCAGAAATTTATGTGGGAAAATATCTGCCAAACTGTTCAACAAAATATTAAGCTTAAAGCCTTTCAATTATGACTTTACCAACAGTTCCAGATTTTGTTTCTACCAATGATTTGAAAACAAAATCTCAGCCTCCTGTTACAGAAGCTGAAATGATTCAAGCGGTGAGAACTTTATTAATAGGATTAGGAGAAAATCCAGACCGAGAAGGATTATTAGATACTCCCAAACGAGTTGTAAAAGCCCTAAAATTTCTCACTTCAGGTTATCATCAATCTCTAGATGAATTGTTGAATGGAGCTGTTTTTAATGAAGATATCTCAGAGATGGTTTTAGTTCGAGATATCGATCTTTTTAGCTCTTGCGAGCATCATATTTTGCCTATTCTTGGTCGCGCTCATGTAGCATATATTCCTAATGGAAAAGTAATTGGACTATCAAAAATTGCTCGAATTTGTGAAATGTATGCCCGACGTTTACAGGTACAAGAACGTCTAACAGCACAAATAGCTGATGCACTTCAAGGATTACTTCAGCCTTTAGGTGTTGCTGTAGTTGTTGAAGCAACTCATATGTGTATGGTCATGCGTGGAGTACAAAAACCAGGTTCTTGGACAACTACTAGCGCTATGCGTGGTGTTTTTGCTGATGATGTGAAAACTCGTCAAGAATTTATGAGTTTAATTAAGCATAGTAATTCTTTTCATTAGTTTTTTTAAGTTAAGCGACAATAATTAAAAGTTGATTGGTATTAAAATTTCTGATGATGCTAAGACAAAAAGCATTAATACTAAAATCAGAAAGGAAGAGACTTTTTGCCCCATACTTAGGATTGCTCCTATCGAGTTACCAAGTAGATGAGCATCAATAAATGTAACAGGACTTACGCACCCAAACAAGAAACCGGGTTTATTGCCCTAATTATTGTTTTTTAAAGCACGAAATTTAGTTGCTAAACCTGATTTTTGCGTAAGTCCTGTTTATTAATATTTATGTTTTTCCATGTTACGAAAATACCTAATGAATTAGGTGCAGAAATGACAGAAGGTGTGGAACTTTTTCAGATTCATTGTGTAGGTTGTCATGCTAATGGAGGTAATATTGTTAGATGGGAAAAAATTTCAAAATAGAGACTTTAGAAAAAAATAAACTAGATTTTGTGAAGGTGATCGCTTACTTGGTTAAGAATGGGAAAAATAATATGTAAGCTTACAAAGACTGTTTAACAGAAACAGAGATAGAAACTGTATATGGTTATGTATTGAACTAGGCAGAAAATGGTTGGTGTTAATATTTAATTTAGACCAACTTAGGATGCAAGTAATGCCAGCAGAATCAGAAAAACTAAATCGACAACCTGAAGACTTTCAGCAAGAAATAAAAAAGCTTATTCAAGATAATCAGCTTGATTTAGCTACTAAAAGAGTAATGGATTTTGCTGATGATTTTGCAGTTTATAAAAAACGTAAATATGAAGCAATTGATTTTCAGCGTCGCTATACTAAACTGAGAGAAGATAAACGAAAGTCTAGTTCTTCAGAAGAAACTATCAGGGAAAAATTTTCAGGTTTAACTTTTTCTGTTTTAGAATTTGTTGATTTAATAGTTGAAGAATATAGAAAAGATTACTCACCAATACCCACAGTTGTTCCTCCACAAGAAAATAACAATAAGTCTCCTTCCAAATCTAATTCAAAAGATAATACTACCAATGTTAATAAAAAACATCTAGACCAAGAAAATACCGAAAAAAATATACCAAAAACTTCATACGAACAAATAAAGGAATCATGGAAAAAGCAAAAAAAATCAAGTATTAAAAGCTCTAATATTAATGTAGTAGCTAATATAATAAATATCACCAAAAAATATTCAGGTAGATTAACAGACTTCCAGTTATCTGTATCGGGATTAGAATTAAAATTTGGTGAAATAACCTCTCTTGTTGGTGAAAATGGTAATGGAAAAACGACTTTATTAAGAATAATTGCTGGTGAGTTACACCAAACCAGCGGTATTATTAAATATCCAGGTTTGACAAAATCAAAAGATAAATCTTGGTACAAAATCAAACAACAAATAGCATACGTTCCTCAAGAGTTGCCACAATGGACAGGAACCCTAGTTGATAATCTGCATTTTGCAGCAGCTATTCATG
>NZ_JAAHGK010001152.1:0-2456 GCF_010672505.1 Okeania sp. SIO2B9
GGTGGTGAAACCAATCATATTCAACACCTCTACTATCATCTTTTTAAGACTAACTTGTCTATAAATGCAAGTTGTCAAATCTTAATTAATAGTTAATTTTTATATTAAGAATATCTCAGTTGGAGAAGTTAACTATGATTTTTTTTAAATAGAAGAATCAGAAAAATATTTATCAGACTTCTTCATAAATTCAAAAGTTATGAATATGAAATAAGTAAATCAAAAATATAATAACTACTAAATAAAAAAGCAAAAATAACTCTCAAAATAGATTTACTATCAGAATTATTTCCTATTTTCTGTATATTTTTTTTTACTTCAGGAAATTGTCAAAAAAAAGGTAAGCATTCAGCCGTCAGCATTCTGCAGGAAATGCTTACAAAAAAAGTTGATTCAATCTAAAATTCACAAATAGGCCACATCAATTACCTGAATATTAAGTGTATAGATGGTTGAATATAATTTAAGCTACATTTATTGTTTTTGGTAATTTCCCACTAATACATAGTTATTTGTAACTTAATCAAATACAGGTTTGAAATTTTTATACTGAACAATAAATATTGAAATGGACTTTTTCATATATTATTAATTCTTGCCAATAAGCCAATAAAAAAAATCCTATATTTTTTATTATCCAATTTTTATGATTACTTTACCTGTAAACATTTATAAACTCAATTCTAAGTATATTTTCCACTTAGAATTATAATTCTCCTCTTTAAGATATTTTAGCAACCTTTTGTGTAGAAACTAAAGTCTACATCAAAACTTTATAAACCAAACTACATTTTACGCAAATTTACACAAAGCAGTAAGTAAATTCATACATTAAATCTACTCTACCTTTGCGTAAAATAGCTGGATCTAGCCTTTCTTTAGTATTACAGGTCATTAAAACAACTAATTTCTGTTTCAGATAAATCCCTGATTCATCTACGACACTTTGATATAAAGTACCATCTAGCAAACTGAGAATATGTTCTGTTTTATTATTAGTTTGTGCAGCTTGAAGCGAGCGGTCCTGAGCTAAATTATCTGCCTCATTGATAATAATACAAATTTGTTCTAGATATGCTGGTGGTACAAAATTTTCTACTGCATCATGATCTAATATAAAAATTACATATCCTAAAGGAACTAGAACTTCTTTTGCTAATGCTTGAGTCCAAGCTGTTTTACCTGTTCCTGGTTTTCCACTTACTAATACAGCTAATTGATTTTGTTCTAGAATTGCTTGTTGTACCGTGTCAGTAAAATTTTGAATATTTTGAGGAAATGTATCGATCGGAAATTGACTTTGAACCTGTCCTATACGACATTGATAACCACTTACCATCACTGCCATATTATAGGTTGATTTTCTTACAAGTGGTGCTATATCTTTAGCAATTAAACTGTAGTAACGTCTACCTTTATCATAAGATTCTATTTGTAACCAACAGGAATATTTTGACCAATAAGCATATACTGTTCCTAAAGTTTCTAGACTTTGCCAACTGATAAATCTTTCTATCGGATAGTAAAAATTTCTTTCCATGAATGACTGGGTAATTATGTCAGGTTTACCCAATAAATCAAGTATTTTAAAAATAGTAATTTCCTGTAGTCTATTGAGAACATACTCAATAGCAATAGTGTCTCTAGTAATAGTGCGTATCACAGGTGTTTCTACACTCAATACATCTTGATAACGATAATCTGGAGCTGGAGGTTGAGGAGTTATATAGTCCCAAAATTCATCAAATTCATATCGTGTATTTTCCGAAAAAACATTTAATATATTCGCCCACCAAGCAAATTGATGACGACCCAAAGCATCAGCAATATCGCTAGCTATATCAAGAGTTTTTTGACTGAGT
Source organism: Okeania sp. SIO2B9 (assembly GCF_010672505.1). NCBI lineage: Bacteria > Bacillati > Cyanobacteriota > Cyanophyceae > Oscillatoriales > Microcoleaceae > Okeania > Okeania sp. SIO2B9. The sequence goes on from NZ_JAAHGK010001152.1 coordinate 1,863, forward strand.
TCCCAAGGATCTTTAGATAATAAGTGCCATAAATATTCCCAATCAAAGTCTCGGTTAAGTGGTCGCCAACCAGCTCCTAATAAACCTTTATTTTGAGGATTATTTTGTTGAGAATTTTCTTTACTGTCGAAATATTCTGTTCCCATATTTTGTCAAAAATCTACTTGAATAAGGAGTCAGGAGTCAGGAGTCAGGAGTCAGGAGGAAAAATTGCTTATGGATTAGCTCCCCCAAACAATTTTGAGTACCGCGGGTGAGATGTGGGGGTATTAAACCCGCAAAAGAAAAGATAAATAAATTCCTTTTATAAATAGTTTTTATATCATTCAGTATTCAACTTTCATAATTAATTTGATACTTGATTAATTACTTTGATTATTTTCTCATTATTTGTAAATACTGTGAGGGGACTTCATCAACTAACCAGACATGATTTGCAGAAAAGTAAAATTTATAATCATCTTTGTACATGGCACTTGCATCTACAGCAAATACTGCTGGTTTTCCTTTTCTTTTCCCGACATTTATAGCAGTATTAATATCTTTTGATAAATGAACATGATGTCTCGACATTTTTTGTAAACCAGTCTGTTT
>NZ_JAAHGK010001153.1:0-2456 GCF_010672505.1 Okeania sp. SIO2B9
CCTTCGAGAATCCGCCATTTCCTTTTCTGTTCACGTCCAAAGCGACACACTGATGGTGCGTCGGGCCTGTGTAATCTTCCTGAGATCCTGCTTCAAATCCTCCGGTTAAAAGGGCGATTACATACAGGGCATATTTTGGTTGGTAAGTCAGATTTAGATTTAGTCTTTCCCATACATGATATGATATTTAGTCTCAGTGTGTGAAAAAAGCATTGTTTATATTACCTTTGCTAGTTTTTTGCTGTTCTGATTTTTGCTTATTTTACTATACCTATTAATTATTTTACCGAAAAAAGATGATTTTGAGAATTTAAAATTTATCTACTTTTAAAATATCAAATCTAGGCTTCTAACTATAAACAATTTTTCCTTCTACCAAGAGGAATATACAGCCAAAAGTTGGGAATTTTAGATAATTTTTTTCTTCTTGATTAATTTATGCAAAAATGAAGACTTGTAAAAACTTATTGACGAATATTTTTCCTTATGTATTGCTTTTGATGATGACGGCGATAGCTCTTTATTTTACGAGGCCAGTTTCTTTACAAATTCGTTGGAATGATGAAACACTTTACTACACTGTAGCTCAAAATATTGTGCGTCATTTTGACTTTAATAGTAATCATTATTTAGCTAGTAGTATTATTCAAAAGGGTTATCCGACTAAGGATACTCATCTCCCTGGTTATCCTTTGATTTTGGCTGTTGGTTTTTTGATTGGTGGCATTAATGAAAGAACACCGTTTTTTGTTAATTATTTTCTGCTGATTTTGACGATATTTTTAATTTTTACAGTTGGCAGATTCATTGCTAATCAATGGGTTGGTTTTGGGGCTAGTTTGATTTATTTGATTTATCCTTACACTTTAATTTTGACTCATTCAGTAATGACAGAAATATCGGCTGCTGCTGTAATCATGGTAGTTGTTGCTCTTTTGTTTGTACAAAAAGAAAGCTTTTTAAAAGGGATATTTTTAGGTTTAGTAATAGCTTTAGCATATTTAATCAAACCATTCTTATTAACCTTGTTTCCTGCAAGTATAGCTGTTTTGTGGATTGAGAAAAATCAACATTACAAAAAAACTTTATTGAGCTTACTATTTTCTTTTGGATTACTGTTTGTCACTGTTTTAATTCCCCTTTCTCAAAATCAAGAAATTTATCCCTATGCAGCAACAATAATTTTATCCCAATCTAATTTGACTGATATGCTGAGAATGATCTGGGAAAATTTTCTATTTAATTGCACTCTCATAATTAATTTTAAAAAATTTTCAGTCTATGGAACAATTACTATTTCAATGCTAGTGTTATGGAGTATTAATTTAGCTGTACTTGCAACAGCAAGTTATCAAAAAAAGTTACAACGATGGCAAAAATATACAAATTTATCTATTTTTAGCTTAATTAATTTTCTCTCAGCTTTACTGGCATTTTTATTACTTTATCAATATATTAATGCAACTAGAGGATTAGCAGTTTTTTCTCCATTAATGGCAATCTTATCTGTGACTGGTTTGTGGCTATTAACACCACAATTAAAAATCAAAAAAGTAGTAGCTATTGGATTAGGAATTTGTCTGTATTTAAGTTACTCAAACTTTGTCACTTTTCACCTACTCAGAAAAACCCAACAAAGACAGTATCAACGTTTATCTACTAATAGTTCCCGATTAGAAAAAGTCATCTCAAAATTGCCAATTCAACCACAGGTAGTTATGTCTGAAAAAAATCTTTATTTAGCGATCGCTAATTATCCAACTCAAGTAATTTGGCAATTACCCCAAACATTACATGAATTACGAGAAGTAGAAAAAAAAGTGAGAGTAGAATTGATAGAATTAAAAGATTCTGACCCAATTTTTCAAGAAAATTTACAAGTTTATCAGAATTTAAACCTATTAAATAACCGTTACATCTTACAATACCAAGACCAAAATTTTTATTACTATTTAAGATTGGATAAATAATATACATCAGATAAAATAATTTTCTAAATATGGAAGTATATTTTATGAAATATTCGCCGTTTTTTTTAGATAAAAAAAATGCTTATGTATAAAAAGAATCTATCAATTTATCTCTTTTAAATTCTGACTTATAGCATCCTAATATAAACGATACCAGAAGTAATTTAATCTCAAAAAATTCAAACAGGTAAATTTATATTGGTCACTAATATCTTCAACAAAAAACAGATGGAAATTTACAACCATTAAAACCTGGGAAACTAAGGTTTAGTCATTTGACAAATGCGGAACTAGACTTAAGATAACTAGTATCAGACTGTTGCTAATACTAAGTTATACCAGTTTGAAAAAATAATGCTTTGAAGAAGGAGACAGGAGACAGGAGACAGGAGACAGGAGGAAAATTACATGGGGATTCGCTCCCCCAAGTAATTTTGAACACTCCAGTTGACGGTGGGGTATTAAACCCACAAAGAAAATGATAAA
>NZ_JAAHGK010001154.1:0-2450 GCF_010672505.1 Okeania sp. SIO2B9
TGTTAGGATAACCAGAACTGTGATAGCCATCACGTTTAAGTTTAATATGACTATTATTACCAACGTCACAGGCTGCTAGAAAAACAACTGTAGCTAAAGTTATTGCTAGATTTTTGTTATTCATTATTCTGTGCTAGAAAATAGAATTTATAATTTATAGTAGCACTAAAGGTGATTTTTAGAGCTGATTTTCTACAATAATCTCAAAATCAGCTAATAGGCGTTTATTTTTAGATTTTCTCTTAAAATTGCCAAGTATTGTTGTAAGCATTTCCTCCGGAATGCTGCGCAAACAGCGGTCAGCTATCAGCTCTTAATTATTCATTGAAATCTGGTGGAAATTAAAAATCAAATCAATTATTATCCATAAATTGTCAATTATTTCTCCTTCCTGTTCCCTATTTTATGGAGATGTCTATTACTCACATTGCTGATAGCTGAGTGCTAATAGCTGAATGCTTACATATTGTTCAAAATTTTTCTCATAGAAGTGAGTTACCAAGGCGTTGAGTTAAAAAATCAATGAAAGTTTTAACTCTCAAGGAATTACGACGATTCGGTAGATAAAGTGCGTAAATACCTGTATCCATATCTATGTGTGGATAGAACTGAAAATCATTAAGTACAGCTTCGAGAAGACCCCCACGGATATCTTCTCTAATTAACCAGGTTGGCATTAAAATCAAACCAGCACCATCTAAACAAACTTGCCGAAGGACTTCTGAATTATTTGCTACCAACGAGCCATTAACTTTAACTTCACACACCTCTTTGTCTCGTTTAAATCGCCAAATTTCATAACCAGTGGAGCATTGACTTAATCAACGAATAACGATATAATACATATCTAAGCATACCATTAGATAGGCTGCGCTCAATCTCCATGAAATCCATCAGAACCAAACTCAAATTAAATAATAAACAAAAAACTCTGATGGCACAACACGCAGGTTATAGCAGATGGTGCTACAACTGGGGTTTAAGTTTATGGAATGCTGCTTACACAGATGGTTATAAGCCCAACCCTCGTAAACTCAGAGAGGTTTTTACTAATCACACCAAACCCCTCTACCCCTGGATGAAAAACCTCTCATCTAAAGTCTATCAATATGCTTTTATTAACTTGGGTGAAGCATTTAAGAGGTTCTTTCAAGGGTTGGGTAAACGCCCAAGGTTTAAGAAAAAAGGTAAACATGATTCCTTCACAATAGATAATTGTGGGAAACCAATAGAATTAAATGGATGGAATCATAAATTACCTTTTATTGGTATGGTCAAAACTTATGAACCGATTGAAGCAACAACTCAAAAAATAACTATTAGTAGACAGGCTGACGATTGGTATTTAAGTTGCAGCTATGAATTTACTCCGGCTTCAACTCCAAAAACTACTGAAGTTGTAGGTGTTGATTTAGGTGTGAAAACTTTAGCAACCTTAAGCACAGGAGTTGTTTTTGAAGGTACTAAATCTTACAAGAAATTTGAAAACAAGCTCTCTAATTTACAATACCTTAACCGCAATAAAAATATTGGTTCAGCTAACGGTCGGGCAGCACAACTTAAAATTGCCAAGCTACATAGAAAAATAGCTAATATCCGTAAAAACGCACTTCATGAATTGACAACTTATCTAGCTAAAAACCACAGCATTGTGTCAATTGAAGATTTGAATGTTCGCGGTATGTTAGCTAACCATAAGCTAGCTAAGTCTATAGCCGATCAAGGATTTTTTGAGTTCAGGCGACAACTTGAGTACAAGTGTGAGTGGTACGGCTCTAACCTAGTAGTCGTTGATAGATTTTTTCCATCATCAAAGACTTGCTCGAACTGTGGTCATGTTCAGGATATGCCATTAAATGTGAGAACTTTTGATTGCCCTGAATGTGGCAGCTCCATAGACCGCGATCTGAATGCCAGTATTAATTTGAGGGATGCGGTCGGCTTGACCGTCAATGCCTGTGGACGGAGTGCTGCCGACAGTTCCGGTTGAAGCAGGAAGTAAACATTAAAATATCACGCTATGTGACGTTTTATATCAGTTTTATGAAGCAGTGGAAATTCATGCTGGCAATGGTTATTTACCCGATCAATTTCTCCAAGATAATTCTAATCATCGAACAGATGAATATGGAGGTTCGATAGAAAACCGAGCGCGTTTCCTTCTAGAAATTACTCAAGCAGCAATAGATGTTTGGGGAAAAGAAAGAGTAGGGGTGCGTTTATCTCCTAGTAGTACCTTCAACGATATGCATGATTCTAATCCCGCAGCTACTTTCAATTATGTTGCGCAAGAATTAGACCGCTTGGGGATAGGTTATCTTCACGTTGTTGAACCCCGTATCAAAGGTAACGTAACAGTTGAAGATGATGGTAAAGGTTTGGGAGCCAAATTTTTCCGTCCGCTATTTGGTAGAGCAATTATTACTGCAGGTGGATATACTCGCGACACA
>NZ_JAAHGK010001155.1:0-2449 GCF_010672505.1 Okeania sp. SIO2B9
CACCAACATTGGTACAGTCACAGGCAACCCAGTAGATGAAAATGGCAACCCACTCACCAACCCAGATGGCAGTGACATTGATGATGTCACAGACAATGACCCTAGTAACCATATCGGTGTAGTGCCAGCAGCTAACATAATCGACGGTACCAGTGGTATGGACATGATTGAAGGAACTCCAGGTAACGACATCATAACTGGCTTTGAAGGCAGGGATATGCTAACTGGAGGAGAGGGAGATGACATATTCGTCTACACCCAATTATTGGACCAACGAGATGACATAACTGACTTCCAGAGTGGTAGGGATAAACTTGATTTGGGTATTCTACTTGAGAATGAATCAAACTTCTATGACCAATTCCCAGAAGGAACTGTTCAGGATGCAATTGATAATTCATACATCAATCCCTTTGATTTGGGAGCCTTTGGAATTGATGCAACATGGTTCCAAATCGACCCTGATGGGAACACTGGTGGACTAGCGCCAGAAAATATCGTTGTTCTGAATGGAGTTTCATCCATAAATCCTGACGGCAATGTGTTTAATCCGAACACAGATATAATTGTCTAAGTTTCCTATTACTTTTCCTTGAGCAGGTTTCACAAGATAATCCGTTCCCAAGTCTCGTAGCAATTCTCATAGAGACGTTGCACGCAACGTCTCTAAAAATCCAACAAGATGAATTTTGTAAACTGGGAAAAATAGCAAATTATGTGCTACAATTTTAGAAAATCATCTGCTACAATTTTCAATAAATTTGAGTACGCTCAATAGAACACTTCACTCAATCGGTTTTCCACAATATCAAGTTGCATCAACCCTCAATTTCTGTAATTAATTCAATTCACAAAAATAATGTTCAAACTTTTATCAACTTCTAAATCCCTTTTCCGTGGTCTTTCCTTGCTTCCAGTTGCTACTCTCAGCTTACTAAGCTTAGGAACCATAACTTCTAAGCCAGTTCAAGCAGCAGCATTTAACAACGGCAGCTTTGAATCTGACTTCACTTCTTGGATGACCACCGGAGATGTCAGTACAGTAGGTACTTTCAACAATTTCGATCCAACAGATAGCTCCTTTCAGGCTTTGTTAACCACTGCAACAACCTGGAGAGATGACGATAATGTTGGTGATGGTGAATATAATTTTTCAGGTACTGATGCCACTATTGCCACTATCAACGATGCTCAACTACAAGCATTCTTGGGGCTAGAAAATGATGCCTTACAAATTGATACACCTATAACTGCTATGACTGGGATTCAATTAGATTCTAAAGAAGGGTCAGCGATCAAACAATCTTTTTCTTTCGAGCATGATTTTAATCTGAGTTTTGATTGGAAGTTTCTTACCAACGATGGAAACACAACTAGTCTATTTTCTCTTCCTTCAGACCGTGCGATTGTAACTATATTTGACGGCACAAATACGGTGATTGAGACTTTTGCTCAAAGTGAAGGTGATTTCCCTGCACCTGGTTCCCTGACATCACCTGAATTTGAGAAAAAATCTCAAGGAACATTCTCAACATTTCTTGCCGCTGGCGATTACACGGTGGGTATAGCAGTTTACGATCTAGATGGAACTGATAAGACCTCAGCTTTGCTAGTTGATAATGTCAGAGTAGAATCTTCTGAAAAACCAAAACCTGTTCCTGAACCACTGAGTACTCTAGGATTATTGGCTGTTGGTGCTTGCATTGCTTGTTATAAAAAGCGTCAGCAAAATACTCAAACTTCTAAACAATAACAATTGTTTTTACCCATCAACGATAAATAACCCTATTATCATAACGGTAATGGAATTTTTCGATCTGAAGTAGAGTTAATTGGTTAAGAAAAAATGGAGGTGAATACACATATTACTCCATTCAAGTCGAACCTCAAGGACAATTTTTTGTCGAAGGCGATCAAGTAATTGTAGATGTAAAAGTCAGTGAAAATAGAACTCTTCGTATTCAGGGGCAAGTCGATTGGTCTCGAACTGGCTGCACTACAAGTGTATATTGTTGGACTTTACATAGAGAGTTTTAGCCCACTTTATATGAGCAGTAAAGTTTTTAGACTACTGCAGGGTGGCGGAAATAACTGACCAGTTACAAAATTCTAAAACAATTACAAATCAAAAATGATTGACTGTCAGATGTGCGTCTTACATTCCGGAGGGGCTGTGTGCGGAAGTAATTCCGCACAGTAGGCGCCTCGTAGGAAACCTCGCCAATTAGCACTCGCTTTTAAATGCATGACTTTTAACTTCCCAGTAGCGGCACTAGAGGCTAGGACTTTATCTCAACGTTGGTTGAAGACCCGCGCTCTCCCGCAGGGGAGCGGAGGGATGGGAAAACCAATCAATGTTGCGGTTTTACAAATAGTCTGTTAAAATGTAAATGTGGAAAAGTAAACAATAGATGGTTGAAAAAGCGTACAAATTTAGGTTTTACCCTAC
>NZ_JAAHGK010001156.1:0-2449 GCF_010672505.1 Okeania sp. SIO2B9
TCTGTGGAAGCTTGGATAAATAGGCAAATAATGTTAGCAGTAGCTCACATTATGCTCGTTTCTAGTAGTTTTGGAGTTGATAGTTGTCCTCTGGAAGGATTTATTACATCTCAAGTTAAAGCAGCATTTAATATTCCAGAGCAAGTAGATGTTTGCTGTCTATTAGCAATGGGTTATGCTGCTGAACCATTTAAAAAATATGGTGGACGTCTTTCTTTGAGCCAGGTTTGCTTTCAAGAAACCTATGGACAGAATTTTGTATGATCGACCAATTATACTAATTTGACTAAAAAATGTGACAAAACTGTTTTTATATGTAACAAGGATTTATAACAGATATTTATCCAAATGGTATTATTAGTAGTTTTATATTCAGGATTATTGATTTAATTACAAAATTAAAAAGCATAATTCCTAAAATAATTAATACAGCTAGCAAATTAAACAATCAAATTATTAACTAGAAAATGAAAACAGCAATCAGAAATATTAATACTCAGATATTAGAGGATAATTTACAAAAAAGCTGGCAATCTTTGAGAAATTACAATGATGCTTGTAAAATTCAATGTGATTTAAAAGCTGGAACATTATTAGTGATTTGTGAACATCCAGCAAATTTAGTGATAGATCGAGAGAAAACAATTTCTGAGTTAAAAGGTATAGTTCAAAAACAACCACTAGAATCTATTGAGAAAGTAGGTATTTGTTTAAATGCGATTGGTCATATATATCCTTATGCTTATCATTCATTTTTTACAAAGAGTCGGCAAGAAGAGTCTACATTAACTTTTCTCCCAAGATGGGTAGATGGAGATATGGGCGATCAAGTAAAAATTACACCTGAATTTTTAGATTCTTTAGATAATCCATTTGATTTAAAAAATTTAGAACAGATATCTATTAGGTTAGAGTCTGAGCTAAATACTAATGTTGAGAAAGAGTATATTCCTGGAAAGAAAAGTCAAAACTCAGATATTAAAATTACTTCAAAATTACTGGATGATTTAGATAACCCTTTTGATGTGGAAGGATTAGATATATCTCTTAAAAAATCCAGAAGAACAGCAAAACATTCTCATAATGTAGGACAAACATCAACTGTTAACTTCAGTACTTTCTCTAAAGTAGAATTTCTCAGTGCCAGTTTAAGTTTGACAATTTTAATAGGCTGTTTTTATGCAATAACTCAACCCTGTGTGATTGGAAAATGTATGATTGTACCCACAGCAAAAGACTTAAATCAGCAATCATTAGAAACAATTAAAAATTCAAAAAACTCTTTGGCTCCAAAGCAAGCAAAAGAAAAGTTAGAAAAAGCAGTTCAAGATTTAGAAAAAATTCCATTTTGGTCAATACATTATCTAGAGTCACAACATTTAAAATCTACTTACAAAGCAGAAATTCAACATTTGGAAAATATTCAAAAAGCTTTAGCAAAAGGTCAACAAGCAGCTCAAAATAGTAAAACTTTGCCACTAAAAGTAGAAGATTGGATAGAAACTCAATCACTTTGGCAAAATGCAATTGTCTTACTAGAAAAAGTACCAGGAGATAGTAGTGCTTATCCTTTTGCCAAGAATAAACTACAGCAATATCGTAAATATTTAGTAGCGATTAAAGGTAGATTAACAACAGAAGAAGTGGCAGATCGAAAACTAATTGCTGCTAAAAAATCAGCTCAGTTAGCAAATACTAGAGAAGTAGTAGCTCAGTTTCCTGAAAGCTGGAAAAGTGTATATTCAAGTTGGGAAGATGCCTTGGATAAAATATCTTCTGTTCCACCACAAACAACTGCCTATTTAGAAGCTAAAAATTTACTCCCTCAGTATGAACAAAAACTTCAGTTAGCTGAGGAACGTAGAATTATAGAACAAATTGGTGAAGAGTATTATGATCAAGCTATTAGTTATGCGAAACAAGCTGAAGTTTTTGAGACAAAAGATAATTGGCAAGATGCTGTGAAATATTGGCAAAATGCTCTAAATTCTGCTGAAGAAGTACCTACTACTTCTAGTTATTTTGCTAAAGCAAAACCTCTCATTAAATCTTATGATACTATTCTGAAGATAGCACAAGCTAACCAGAGATTTTTGGATACTATAGCTAAAGCTGGTCAAGATTTAAGTAAAACTTGTAAAGGGACACCGAAAATTTGCGAATATAGTATTACGAAGGATTTAATTACTGTACGTTTAACTTCTGACTATGTGGATAAAATTAAGAAAACAGCTCAGGATTTAAAAAATAATAAAGATCAAAAGAGTTTGACTCAACTAGAAAAACATTTGAAAACTTTACAGATAGCTTTGAAGGCTATTAGTAATAATGCCAAGATTCCTTTAGAGGTTTATAACCCACAAGGTTTAAAAGTTGCTGCTCATATTCCTAATAGTTGAAGTGAGGGAGTGAGGGAGTAGGGGAGTAAGGGAGTAGGGGAGTAGGGGAG
>NZ_JAAHGK010001157.1:0-2444 GCF_010672505.1 Okeania sp. SIO2B9
GTGATATTAGCTCCTTATTTGTTCCTAGTTAGGAAACTAAAAAAAAGGGTGAAAACAGGTGGCCTTAATAGTAATACCATACTTAACGGTGCAAAATAATTAGTCTAAAAGTTGAGAATACTAGAGTAAGCACATCAATATGACAAGCCCAACTTTTGGTTCAGATATTTCAGATATCAATAATAGTAATAACACAGAGGCATCGTGGCAACAAAAATCCCAGCAATTACCTATCTGGGTCCGTAGATGTGGTGCTTGGACTACAGAAGTATCCCTGGTTGTTCTTAGTGGAATAGTTCCATTTTGGCTTGGTCACTTGGGTAATATAGGCAACAAATCTGTTCCTCTCAACCCAGTAGTAGCAACCACCACAGAAGCAATTGCCAATACTTTAGGAATTCCTTTACGAAACCGTTATCAGAAAGTAACACCTCTGGCTAATCTATTTTGGTCTGGAGCATTATTAGCTCCTTTAGCAATTGTAGGTTGGCAATTATTTTTGTTAGCTAGAACAGGTCAAACATTGCCTAAGCGTTGGTTTGAAATCAGAGTTGTGACAGCTTTAGGAACTTCTCCAGGCTTGAGAAGAACCCTAGTCCGTGAGGGTTTTGCTAAATGGGGATTACCTATGGGAACTGCCTACTTGATTTGGTATCTAACTGGGGCATTTCCTTCTTTGGCAATTCTATTAGCATTGTCAGGGTTAGCATTACTAGGTGATATTTCTTTGATTCGTTTCAATAAACTACGCCGCACAGGACACGATCGATTAGTAGACACTTTTGTTGTAGATGCTCGCTCTGGCCAATTAGATTCTAATCCTTTTAACTTTATCGATACTCAGACACAAGCTTCAATAGCAGCAATTGTTACTACTCACAAAAAATCAGAAGGTTTTCATCTTTGGCCTTGGATGCGAAAAAATCCAGGTATGACTTTACTGATGATAACTGCTTTAGGTATGGTCTCGGTTTTGGGGACAATTTTTGGCACTCATGTTTATATTCAAAATCAAGCAAATTGGCGGGAGTTTAAACAACAAGATAATGATATGTTTCTGGCTCTTGTGAATAAGTTGTCCCTGACTTCGACTAAACCTCAGCAACGACAAGTGGCAGTTTTAGCTTTGGGTTCTACTAAAGATCCTCGTGCCATACCATTGTTAGTAGATTTGTTGGGGCAAGAAAATGAATCAAGTATACTTGATGGAATTCAACAATCTTTAGTTAGTGCTGGACCAATGGTAATACCGGAACTACGTCGCTTAAATCAAGCCCTCAAAAATGATCTAGATTCTCTAAGCTATGGAGGCAACTCTCAAGAACAGCTTCTGGTATCTCTGCGACTACGAGCTACTCAAAAGGCGATCGCTAAAGTTCTCAAAGTTTACAGTGGGTCGGTTAAAGAGGCTGACTTAAGTGGCGTTGATTTAGGTCAGATAACTTCTGGCCCTGCTAGCTTTACTTTGATATTAGAAAATACTGATTTGTCTGGAGTGAAATTTAGAGGCGCTACTCTTAATCAGGCTAGTTTTAAGAATAGTCGCTTTTATGGACCAGGAAAAGATAATCGTTTAGGAACTTTTGACGATTTGATTGCTGATTTGAGTGGAGCAAATCTGATAGAAACCAATTTAACGGGTGCGACATTTGGCCCAGTGGTGATGAAACGTGCAGACTTATTTAGAGCAATTCTAAATAAAGCAAAAATGCCTGATTCAATTCTGACAGAAGCCAACTTAAGCAGTGCTAAGTTAATTGAAACTGATTTACAGCGAGCAAATTTAACAGAAGCAAGTTTGACTGGTGCAGATTTAGGAAGTGCTAATTTATCAGAAGCTAATTTACGCAGAGCTCATTTAAGTAAAGTTAAGGCTGAAGGAGCTAGCTTTCAATCATCTAATTTAATGGAGTCTAATTGGCAAGGAGCAAATTTATCAGGGGCAAATTTCAGTAAAAGTAATTTGAGAAAAGCAGATTTGAGTTTAGCCCAACTAACAAATGTTAATTTTCGGAATGCTCAACTACAGAATGCTAATTTACGAAACGCAGATTTGAGTTTGGCAGATTTACGAGGAGCAAATTTGAGTGGAACTGATTTAAAAGGAGCCAAATTAGTAACTCCAAAACCGGCTCAATTAGACCAATTTTTGGCAAGTCCACTTGAGACATTCAAATCCGATTATTTAAGGGGAGTTAATTTTAATTTTGCCAAAAACTTAGATCCTAATCAAATTAATTACATTTGTAAACAGGGGGGAATTCACGAGCAATGTACGAATAATTAGGGTTTGTAGCAGACAGGAGACAGGAGACAGGAGACAGGAGACAGGAGACAGGAGACAGGAGACAGGAGACAGGAGACAGGAGACAGGAGACAGGAGACAGGAGACAACCCACCCCTCGCCCCTCCCCCTCCCAGGAGGGGAAGACAGGAGAAAAGGG
>NZ_JAAHGK010001158.1:0-2436 GCF_010672505.1 Okeania sp. SIO2B9
ATCAGTTATAATAAACCTTCTGCCTTCTAACCTTGCTCTTTCCCTTCAGCATAGCTGCCCTCTGCCTTCTGCCTTTGGTCCACAGATATTATAAGTATTCAACCGAACATGATATTAGGTGGTAGGTCGTAGGTGTAAATTCAAGTGAGAATACTGGAAACAGAGCAGAAATTTGGGATATTCCTTCAAGATCGCTTCAACAGAACATTTTTATTATACTTAATCATCCGGACATGGTATAAGCACTTTAGTAAGTGAATTGGTTATTTTTCTTCAACAGTTTCATGCTGGATATATAGCAGTCACTATTACTGTATTTGACTTATGAAATAGCTACAAACTTGGGAATATCAATAATCAAACTTCTTCTTTCTTCCTTCTGCTATATTTGTTATGTTGATGAAAAAAGAACCTCAATTTATCAAAATTAGAGTTTAGGAGGACACCCCAAACTATCGCGGGTAGCTACTCCTGTAATAGGATTAATTCCTGAAGCATTTTTACACATTAATTTTACCTGATAGCGGTCTACTATTGCTCGAGAAAAATCTGCCCCTGTCACCACTGCATTACTGAAGGTGCTACTACTCAACATAGCATCTGTAAAAATAGCATTAGTTAAGTCAGTTTGATCGAAAGTGACTCGATCTGCAAAAGTATCAGTAAAATCTGTTTCACTTAAGTTTGCCCGAAAAAAGTCTCCCTTAGTAATAATTGTTCGTTGCATATTTGCCCCTTGAAAATTTGCACCCCGCATTTCTGCACCAGCAAAGGAAGTACCTTGCAAATCTTTATTAGAAAAATCTCGATAGTTTAAATCTGTAAGAGTATAGTTTACAGTATTTTCCTGTGCTTGAGCTAAATCAATATGAATTGGTAAAATACCTACGACAGCCAATATTAATACCAATACTAAAAATCCTGTTTTCACCACTACAATAACTGCTCCCAAAGTTGAGTATAACTAAATAATAAATATACCAAATTAGAGACCATCTTAACGAAGTCAGAAGCCAGAAGTTAGAAGTCAGATAAAGTCGCTGTGGGTAGGGCGACCTACAGAAATTATTTTTGTCATGGGGATAGATGAGCAACCCTCCAAAAATATTTCGCCAAAGCGGGGTGGTACGACCCAATTATAGCGCTACGCGCAAGGCAACAGGCAACAGGCAATAGGCAACAGGCGAATACAAAAGGGTTTCAGCTTTTATTTATGTCAAACACCTTAATGTGTAGTGCTATATTTTGATAAAAATAAAAAATTTGGGTGTTGCACAATAGAGAATGATATTCTAGAATTTTCTAGACAGATGGACTGTCCTGATTGTCAAAGTCATAAAGTAGTGAAAAATGGTCATCGTCAGGGCAAACAGAGTTATCTGTGCCCTAACTGTGGCCGTCAATGCGCGAGAAAGCCCCTGTCCTGCGGGTTATAGTTCTGATCTTAAAGAGCTTTGTGTGAAAATGTCCCTATTTGCCATGGGATTGGGAGCCATTGAGAGAGTGACTGGTATTTCCCATAACACAGTGCTCAACTGGGTACGACTTGCACCAAGCACAGATTCCCGATAGTAACTATGAAATACCTCAAACAGCTCACGCTAGATGAACTACAAACTTTTATTGGCTCAAAAAAAACCAAATTTGGGTCTGGAGAGTAGTCAACAGCAAAATGCCAGGAATTCTGAAGTTTGTACGGGGGCGCTCGCTCGTTAGTTACCTTCACTATATTGTGGCAGATGATTCACGCCTGGGCCGGTTTTCTTGAGATTACAGATGGATATCAGGTTGATCCCTGTTTAATCGACGATTGCGTTCGCGAAGTTCGGTGCGGAGCACGCTTCACCTAGTAAGCACCCGCAGCGATGACCAGAGTAGAAGGAGAAAACTGCCGTCATTGACACTACGCACGCTAGGTTACATCGTAAAACTTTGTGTTATTCCAAGTCCATTGATTATGTTTTACAGATCAATTCACCTGCTGATCTATTGTTTGAAACATCGTCAAGTTCCTCAATTCTCATAATCATTCGTCACTGTGCAACGCCACTTTGACACTCATCATTGATTTTTTTATTTTCCTACCTTAAATACCTCTTCATGACCATCTTTAGCTTTTTTTTACATAGCTTTTTTTTACAAACAGTCTCTTAGATTTTTGTTAAATGCTCAATTTGATATGAAGAAAAAAAACCTTATAACAACGGAGATACTTTATAATCATAAGTAAAACTTATAGTAGATTTCCAGAAATCAGAAAGGCTTGTTTTCATCGAATCTTCACAAAACTCAGCCAGGACTCTAACGGTACTTTGATATTTGTATGCAGTGAAAATGGCTTCAAACCCAATAGGGGCAAGGGTAATTTCAGTTATCAGTTATTAGTTATCAGTACCTCTGCAATAAGGAGGCTTGAAATATAGAATATTCTCTTTT
>NZ_JAAHGK010001159.1:0-2434 GCF_010672505.1 Okeania sp. SIO2B9
TCCTCGAGGACAAAGCCCGTTAATAATTATCTAATACCTTCATTATTGACATTAGGAACAGGTTGAAGTTACTGGCAAAATCTGCTCCATAAAATTGCTGACCACATATTACATTTTTATAAAAAAAACTTAATAACTTTTTGTCAAGTGTTATAAACCATACATTATTTTAGCTCCACTAATAATGAAAATTAGCTAAATTATAGAAAGTAGTAAAACTCAAAAAATCTATATGCCTGGAATGATTCAAGCTAAAAATGAGCTAGAGGAAAAATTAAAAATGCCAAGCAAAATATTATTAGTAGATGATGAACCAGGGTTACGGGAAGCCGTACAAGCTTATTTAGAAGATAGTGGATTTAATGTAAACGTTGCCAGTAATGCTAATCAAGGATGGGATATCCTACAATCATATTTACCAGACTTAGTAATTACAGATATTATGATGCCTCAAATAGATGGCTATCAATTTCTACAAAAATTACGAGAAGATCCAAGATTTAAAGCTTTACCAGTAGTATTCTTGACCGCCAAAGGAATGACTACAGACCGCATTCAAGGTTATCAAGCAGGTTGTGATGCTTACCTTTCTAAACCCTTCGATCCTGAGGAGTTAGTAGCTATAGTCGAAAATTTGTTAGAACGTCGAATAGTAGCGAAAAGCCCAAATGAAGGGGAAAATACTTCAGATATTGCTGTTTTAGCAAGTCAAATTGCCGAAATTAAAGCAATGTTAATGGGGAAAAATACAATCGCTCAAACCCCATCACCAATTAAAATAGATTTAACCCCAAGAGAGCAAAGTGTATTAGATTTAGTAGCCAGAGGGCTAATGAATAAAGAAATAGCTAGAGACCTAAACACCAGTGTCCGCAATGTAGAAAAGTATGTCAGTAGACTATTTACGAAAACTGGTACAAACAGCCGAACAGAATTAGTTCGTTATGCTCTAGAGCATGGGTTAACTAAATAGTATGATAGTCCTGCTCGCGTAATGGTAGATGAGGATGAACAACGACGCTTCATGGGAGCAAGATACAAGCAAGGGAGCAAGATGGTCCCACTCCACATTTTATTGAGCAGGGGAGTGGGGGAGTGGAGGAGAAGTTAAAGATAATAATATCAGGACTTAGGCACTGACATTGGAAAATCCAAAGGTTTTGTATTCCAGAAAGGGATTTAGCCAGATTTGTCTCCTAAATGGAAGTTGTTCTCGATCTTTACAGCAGTGTCCATTCTGAAGAACAACCATTAATTAATATGGATGAAGCCTCTGTGCAACTTCAAGGACATCTCTAGGAAACCATCCCCATGAAGCCAGGAGAAGACAAAAAAGAAGATGATCACTATACTGCTCTATAAAACTGATACAAAGCGTCACATAACGTGACAATCTGATGTTTACTTCCTGCTTCCACTGAGGCCGTCGGCGGTTACTCATCCACAGGCATTCACGGTCGAACCGACCGCATCTCTCAAATTTATACTGGCGTTTAAATCTCTGTCTATTGACAAGCCACATGACTGGCAGTCATATTATGTCCGGTAGCATCGTTTGTGTATAAAATTAAGGTGACACTCTTGAGAAAACCTTCTGCCTCCTGCTATCCTAGATAACTAAAGCCTCCTGCCTCCTGCCTTCCTTCCACCAAAGTCTAATTATTCAAACGGACATGATATCATAAGTCCTTACATTTAATGGCATATCCTGAACATGACCACAGTTAGAACAAGTCTTTGATGATGGAAAAAACCTGTCAACTAATACTAACTCAGAACCATACCATTGACACAGAGCATGCAAGTTGTCTCCTAAACTCATAAAATCCTTGGTCGGCTATTGATTTAGCTAGCTTATGGTTAGCTAACATACCACTAACATTTAAATCTTCTATGACAACTCTGCCGTGGTTCTTGGCTAGATATGTTGTCAATTTATGAAGTGCGTCTTTACGGATGTTAGCTATCTTTCTATGTAGCTTGGCAATTTTCAGTTGTATTTTTCGCCAATTAGCTGAACCAATTTCTTTATTCCGGTTTAGATATTGTAGTTGAGAAAGCTTGGCTTCAAACTGGCGATATGACTTGACGCTTTCAAAGACTTTCCCATCACTTAAAGTTGCTAATGTTTTAATGCCTAAATCTAGGCCTACAACTTCAGTAGTTTTTGGTGTTAGATATTGAGTAAATTCATAAGCAAAACTTAAATACCAATCACCTGCCTGTTTACTAATAGTTATTTTTTGAGTAGTTGCTTCAATAGGTTCATAAGTTTTGACAATACCAATAAAAGGTAATTTATGATTCCATCCATTTAATTCTATTGGTTTTCCAGAATTATCAATTGTGAAAGAATCAGACCTACCTTTCTTCTTAAACTTTGGGTATTTTCCTAATCCTTTAAAGAACCTTTTGAACGCTTCACCTAAGTTGA
>NZ_JAAHGK010000116.1:0-9626 GCF_010672505.1 Okeania sp. SIO2B9
AAGACAATGGAAAAATCATCATATCTTCGTGATAGCCACTATCTACAAAAAAAGAGCATTACCTATTTACTTGCAAGTTTTGCTCCAAAAAGGCTCTACTAATTTAGCGGAGCAAAAGGCACTTATTCAACCAGTTTTACGGTGATTAAAAAAATATAAACTGGTGGTTATTGGAAACCGGGAATTTTGCCAACGCAAAGCTCCGCGTAGAGTTATATCACTGGCTAAAAGTGAGAGCTAGAACTCCAAAAATTAATTTGATCTTCCGACAAAAAACAAAATACTACCTATAGAAAAAAAGGGAGGCATCATTAGCTTTCGCTGTTTTCGATGGCGTTCTCCATCTTGTACAATTAATAAGTTTTCTCCAAGTTGAGGTTTGAATATTTCATTAGGAGCAGCTGGGGCATCAAGAATTTTGTTTTTAGGATTAAATAACTCTTGAATATCCTGGGGATGACTGACAACTAAAGTCTCTAAATTGCCAAAGGAATTGGTAAAAAAAGTTCTCCATAATTTTGGGCACAATTATCCAAAAACTCTAATAGTTTTAGGGTTGATTGGATTTGTTGGATAAATTTAGGAGTTTTAAGTTTATCAATTTGTTTTATTGTTATACTGCTTCATCAAACTGATACAAAACGTCACAATAGGAGCTAATTCTTAAACAGGTACTAGCTGATTTTGATAACGCTTTCCCTTAACCACCATCCGAACCCCATCTGCTGGAGCCATCAACAAACCACGACGCACTGCTTTAACAGGCTTTTCATCTGCTAATGCCAACTCCCAACTAGATAGTATGGTTGCTAATACCAATTTCATCTCAAACAAGGCAAAAGCCTGACCAATACAGCGACGGTTGCCACCGCCAAAAGGCAAATATTCATAAGGGGAAAATTGACGTTCTAGAAAACGCTCTGGTTTAAACTGCTTCGGTTGAGGATATAAATCTTCCCGATGATGAGTTAAATAAATACAGGGACTCAGAAAAGTTCCTGGTTGAAACTGATAACCCATAATTTCTAGGGGTGACTTCACCTGTCGTTGAAGTGCTAATATCGCTACTGGATAAATTCGCAGAGTTTCTTTGCACACAGCATCCAAATAGGGCAATTTTAAAATTTCCATCGGATCTGGTTTATCTCCGAGTGCATGAAGTTCTTGCAGCAGTTTATCTCGAATTTCTGGTTGACGGTGAATCCAGTAAAATGCCCATGCTAAAGCTGTTGCAGTAGTTTCGTGACCAGCTACTAACAGAGTAATTAACTCATCGCGCAATTCTAAATCTGTCATAGGTTGTCCCTCTTCATCCCGCGCTGCCATCATCAAAGACAAAATATCGGTGCGAGATGGATCGGGATTTTCCCTACGTTCAGCAATTTCAGCATAGATTAGTTTATCAATGTCTCGCTCATTCTGCATCAACCACCCCCAAGGACTTAACGGACCCCAATCTTTTTGTAGTGCAGGGAAAAATAATAAGATAGATCTGAAGATAGATTCTCTTCCCTCAAATCTAGTAGTTAACAATTGGTCCATTTCTTGTAAGCGTTGACCTTCTTCTAAACCAAATACAGCTTTTAAAATTACTTGAAATGAGATTCTTTGAGTAGAGGAACGAATGGAAAAAGTTTTGTTTGTTATCCATTGAGATGTAACTTGCTGAATGATTTCACGAATGAGCTCGCCGTAAGCTAGCATCCTTTGGCCATGAAATGGTGGTGTTAAAAGTTTCCGTTGTCGTCTGTGAGGAGCGCCTGAAAGTGCTAGAAGAGATTGTTCTCCTAAAAAAATCAACCTTGTCCCATTTCCGCCGGCATCTAATTTTTCTGGATCGGTGGCAAAAATTTCTTGAATTCCTTGGGGGTTACTGATGATTACCATTGACTGTTTACTCTCACCTAATAAAACAGGAAGGGTAAAGATATCACCATATTGTCTAGCATTACTTTCCAAGAATTCCAAGGGTTTGACTATTCTTTGCAGTTTATTCAGGAATGACAGATTTTTTGGGCCTTTAGGGAGTTGGGATGTGACCATTTTTTTTTCTGAGTTTGATTGCTACTCTACTAATATACTCTATCTATATTAGGACTTACCCATAGACACTATATTGACTGAGAGCGAATACGATTTGCGTTCCACAAAGCTCCGCTTTACATGTTGCGGAGCAAAACGCCCCTACATACGGTGTTTTCAAGGTTATTCTGTGTAAGTCCTGTATAAATTAGGACTTACGCACCTGCAACGTATTGTCGTCCTAAGCGACCGATAGGGTTTGGGGAGTATTCCGGAACAGAAAGCAATCTCAAACCCTGGTTTTTTGTACCTCATGCGTAAGTCCTGTATATCTGTATTTACGATCGCATTTTTACTACATTCATTAGACTTCCCCGGAAAAGATGGATTAGAGGGAAATAATTTATGATTTATCTACGATAATTGATTTTATTTTTTATTATTGGAGATGTTTATTATGTAGCTTCTAGCAAAGCCAGATTCTTAACTCCAAAATACACTAGATTGGGACTTACGCAAATACGCTATATATTACCTTGGAATAAAATAGGTTGAAGAAGGAGACAGGAGACAGGAGACAGAAGGAAAATTACATGGGGATTCGCTCCCCCAAGTAATTTTGAACACCCCCGTTGACGGTGGGGTATTAAACCCACAAAGAAAATGATAAACTATCAGGAAAAGTTATCAAATCTGACAAAAGCTTCCCTTACAAATTTTTAACTCTATAGATGTACTAATTTGTCTAGATTAACCGTAAATCTTTTCAGATTTGCCCACCCGACATTTTTGATATTCTCTTACTGTATAATCAAGATAATTATACTTAAATATTATCAAAATTATGCTAGAGATACTTCACAATTTATCATCAGATAAAAAATCAAAATAAAATTTCCTAGATAATTGATATAAATCATCGCACAAATATCAAAAATTTTAACTCCCTCATGTCTGCTAAAGTCAAACTTACTATTATCCAAGGAAGTATGCTCGGCAAAGAATTTATCTTTGAAGAACGAACTACCTGTATTATCGGTCGTCATCGAGACTGTAGACCCAGACTACCTAGTGATGAACAACATCGTACAATTTCTCGTTATCATTGTCTACTTGATATTAATCCTCCAGATATACGAGTGCGTGATTTTGCTAGTAAAAATGGTACTTATGTTAATGGTAAAAAAATTGGGCAACGTCAATCTGAGCATATTCCTGAAACAACAAAAAAAAATAATTTTCCTGAATATGAATTACAATCAGGAGACCAAATTCAATTAGGAAATACTATTTTTCAGGTTAGTCTTGAAGAAGAAACAGAAATGCCTCCAGAAATGCTTGATCAACCAAGAACTTGGCAAGCAAAAACAGTTGAATTATCAACTTTACGACCAAGTTTAGGTGATTCTACTATAACTACAATTCCTGGTTATACGACACTTAATTTATTAGGAAAAGGTGGCTGTGGAGAAGTTTATTTAGCTAAAAATAATCATACTCAAGAATTAATAGCTTTAAAAACAATGTTGCCAGAAATCATAAATAATCCTAATGCTATAAATCGTTTTTTGAGAGAAATAGAAAATACTAAAGCTTTAAATCATCCGAATGTTGTTAAATTGAAAGATTATCATTATAGCGATCGCCTATTTTTTTTTACTTTAGAATATTGTAATGGTGGTAGTATTTGGAACTTGATGCAGAGTCATGGTTATCAGTTATCTGTTGAAGTGGCAGTGCCGATTATTTTACAGGCTTTAGATGGTTTAGAATATGCCCATAATGCAGAAATTCCTTATGTAAAAAAGGCAGATGGTAGTTTGAGTATTGGGCGAGGTTTGGTTCACCGCGATATTAAACCAGCTAATATTTTTCTGAGTAATGTAGATAATTCAACAGTAGTAAAAATAGCAGATTATGGATTAGCAAAAGCTTTTGATTTAGCAGGTTTAAGCGGGCAGACAATTACGGGAAATAAAGGTGGTACTTTTCCATTTATGCCCAGGCAACAAATGATTGATTTTAAATATGTAAAACCAGAAGTAGATGTTTGGGCAATGGCAGCAACTTTATACAATATGTTAACTGGTGTATATCCTCGTGATTTTGTTGGTAAAGACCCAATTTTAACTGTATTGCAAACTAAACCTGTGCCAATTAGACAAAGAAATATTTCTATTCCTAAATCTTTAGCAGAGGTAATTGATTTAGCATTAATTGATCAACCAGAAATTTATTTTAAAACAGCTCAAGAATTTAAACAGGCATTGTTAAATAGCGATCGGTATTTTCCGTAACGGAATGATCTGCAAACAGCACTCAGCTTTCAGCACGCTAATCAAAAGCTTAAAATTCAGACAACGCTAGATATTCCTTCTTCCTTCTTCTGCCGATCTCTGACTTCACGTCACAACCAAAATCCTGTAAGGGCGAATGGCCATTCGCCCCTACTTTGTTCTACCGAAATGATACTAATTTAATTAGTTTGAAGATTTTTTCCAAGGTGATTGATAATATATCTGAGAACCTTTGTCTGAGACAAAATGACAAGCTAAATAAGAGTTGATAAAACTCTTCCATACAGGTTCGCTTGAATACCGATAATACTCACCCAAAAGAGGTTTTATTGCCTCCGTAGCTGTCTTTAAATGATAGTGTGGCATACTCAGAAAAATGTGATGAGCTACATGAGTACCAATATCGTGATGAATAGAATTGATAAAACCATAGTCGCGGTCAATACTAGACAATGCACCTTTCAGGAAGTACCAGTCATCTCCACGATACCAGGGAATATCTGCTTCAGTGTGGTGTAAGTAGGTGACTAAATCTAGCCAGACGACAAATATTACATAAGGAACTAGGTAATATTTTACTAAAAATACCCAACCAAACTGATAGGTGAGCCATCCCAGAAAACCTACCATTAACATCCAGAGTGCTGAACTTGTTAAGACATCCCACTTTTCAGAAGGACGAAATAATGGACTGTTGGGCAGAAAATGAGAGCCAGCACGATTAGGCGATCGCCTAAATAAATAGAGTGGATAAGCTAATAATGGCAGGTAAAAGCGAAATAGCTTTTCATACCAAGGCATCATATTATACTTACTTTCAGAAACAGGATACCAACTTTCATCAGTATCAAGATTTCCAGTATTGGCATGGTGAGTTCTATGACTAATGCGCCAACCGTGGTAAGGCACGAGAATGGGAGTGTGAGACAAATGCCCAATGAGGTTATTAAACCATTTATATTTGGAGAAAGAGCCATGACCGCAGTCGTGTCCCACTACAAATAAAGCCCAAAACATAGTTCCTTGCATTAACCAGAAGATGGGAAAAAAGAACCATGAATCCAGATTATAGGCGATTGCATACAGACCAGCAATAATGCCAATATCAAGAAAAAAGTAGCTCAGAGACTTCCAGAGAGAAGGCTCAAAACAGTGTGGAGGAATAGCTGCTTTCACTTCTTGAAGAGTAAAAGGTAACTCTATTTTTGAGGGAGTTAAGTTTGTCTTAGTTGCTTGATCGAGAACAGTGTTTGATTGCACTAAATTTTCAACTTTGTGTAATATGTCTGATATTTCATCCTCACAAGTCACATTTTGCAGATTTAGCTTCCATCAACTACCCCTAACTCTTCTGAACTAACAGAGAGAAAAGGGGTATAAATTTATGGAACTTTCACTGCATTAGGACGAATCTCATCAGCTATAGAACAAAAGCTAGTGAGAGATGAAACGACCATTATTATATATTATCTAGGGGTAATTTTTGACAAAAATTTTATATTTCTAGTGCAGGATGGCAGATTATTAAGATAGTAGGGGAGCGGGGGGTTCTTGAGGACACGGAGAGGGGGAGACAGGGAGACGCGGAGATAGAGTGTCACCGACACGCCGTGTCCCCGTGTCCGGTGTGTCTCCGTTTCCTCATAGGGAGTAGGGGAGTAGGGAAAATAGAAAGATTTACTGTTGAAGCACTCATGATAAGTTTTTTCCAGAGCGCTCTTATCTGCACATGATATAACCAGTTACAAAATCCTAAAAGCCTTAACAATCAAGACTTTCAAGACTTTCAAGACTTTCAAAAAATTTTATTTTTAATTTTTTATTTACCAAAAAATTGTGGTTTAAAGCCTCCCCTTTTAAGGGGATAATAAATAAAAATTGCCCTTTGAATCAATCCTCTCCTTGAAAAGAAGAGGTAATTCTAAATTCTTAATTCTAAATTCTAAATTCTTGAAGCGTAGCGGCACTAGGCTAAAAATAGCTTGTAGGCTGGGTTTTGGCTTTCATCCCAATAGCGATAACCAAAATTATGGACAAAACTTTGCCATTCGGCCATCTCATCAGGAGGGACTTGCATTCCGACCACAATGCGTCCATAATCTGACCCATTATTACGGTAGTGGAAAAGACTAATATTCCAGTTGGGACTCATGGAGGCGACAAATTTCATTAATGCTCCTGGCCGTTCGGGGAACTCAAAACGGTAAAGTAATTCGTGGTGGGCGAGGGGAGAACGACCCCCAACCAAATGGCGCAGGTGTAGTTTTGTCAGTTCGTCGTCAGTTAAGTCTAGGGTTTTCAAGCCTTGATTTTCAAAAGTTTCTACTATTTTGGCTGCATCAGCGCGGTTTTCTATTTGTACTCCTACAAAAATGTGTGCTTCTTTTTCCTCAGCAATGCGATAGTTGAACTCAGTAATATTACGTTTGCCCAGACAGTCACAAAATCTACGGAGACTACCTGGAGTTTCGGGAATAGTAACGGCAAATATGGCTTCGCGACGTTCCCCAAATTCTGCTCTTTCAGCCACAAAACGGAGGCGGTCAAAATTCATATTGGCACCACAGGCAACGGCGATCAGGGTTTCATCTTGAATTTTTTCTCGCTCAACATAAGCTTTTGCACCAGCGATCGCCAATGCGCCAGCAGGTTCGACAATGGAGCGAGTATCTTCAAATACATCTTTGATAGCTGCACAAGTATCATCTGTTTCGACGAGAATAATATCATCTACATATTGCTGACATAGACGAAGTGTTTCTTCTCCTACTTCTCGCACTGCAACACCATCGGCAAATAATCCTACTTGAGGTAAGCGGACTCGGTGTCCAGCTTTGAGAGACTGCGACATAGCATCAGCATCAGCAGGTTCAACGCCAATAATTTTGATTTCCGGACGCAACCGTTTAACATAAGCAGCAATACCAGAAATTAAACCCCCACCACCAATGGCAACAAAAATAGCGTGAATGGGTTTTTGATATTGGCGGAGAATTTCCATACCAATTGTTCCTTGTCCGGCGATGACGTAGGGGTCGTCAAAGGGGTGAATAAAAGTTAAACCTTTTTCTGCTTCCAGTTGATGGGCGTAACTAGAAGCTTCATCATAGGTTTCGCCATACAAAATAACTTCCCCTCCTCTAGCTTTGACAGCATTAACTTTTAGTTGAGGGGTAGTGACAGGCATGACTATGATGGCGCGAGTACCGAGGCGACCTGCAGCTAGGGCAACTCCTTGAGCGTGATTTCCAGCGGACGCTGCGATGACTCCCTGGGAGAGAATTTCTGGAGGCAGTTGAGCCATTTTATTGTAAGCTCCGCGTAATTTGAAGGAGAAGACTGACTGCATATCTTCTCGTTTGAGTAGGAGGTTGTTTTGGAGGCGTTTTGAAAGGTTGGGAGCGGTTTCAAGTGGTGATTCTTGGGCTACGTCGTAGACGCGGGCAGTGAGAATTTGTACTAGATAGTCACAATACATAGGTTTTATTTGGTTAGTAAATGCTTGATTATTGGGAAAGGCAGAGGCCAGGAGGCAGAAGGCAGAAGGGTATAAAACCATTTCTCAAAAACTTTTCTACACTTTGTTGAGCAGGGGACTCACCCCTAACCCCTCCGGTGGAGGGTAGGGCTGTTTCATTCTCGATAGACACAGGGACACGGAGACAGGTCAACACCGGGATGGAGGCTTTTAAGCGCCATTGAACCCAATATCCTCTCAGAGCTTAAAGACGCTTATTGGCGCTCAAAATCGGCAAATTTTGGCAAATTTCACTGTTCCACTATCCCCTCATCTCCTGTTCTCCCGCTCATCCTTAATCTACAATACTTTAAAACAGCCCTGCCTCCCAGGAGGGGAAATAGGTAGTTGCATGCAACGTCCGTACAGGGAGAAGCAAACATAAGAATAATTAACATTAACGCAAGCTTAAATTAGCAAAAAAGTGATTTTGTTTGTACCGATCAGTTGACAACTGAAGTACTGCCCAAGTATAACAATAATGCATGGGAATTGGTATAAAATCCTATCCAGTTGTTCCTTCTACCCTTTGCTCTGAGCATGGCTGCCTTCGCTCATCTTATCATTACCTACTAGACCGACACATCTAATTTTATGCATTAGATTATTGGGGCGGGGGCGGGTTTACTTAGTCGTAGGTGACACCATTAACTTAACGCGGAACCCGCCCCTACTATTGCACCATTTTAGGCGTGTCAGTCCACTACAGGACTTATATCATGTTAATTCTTCCAGTTTTTGATATTTTTTTATACCTCCGGTATCGCACAAAATCTCAAAAAAAGCGATCGTTCTGCCTGCTATTGGAGAAAGTGACAGAGTGATAGTTTTTCTTGAAAATAGGAAACCGAGATTTCGGTTGATCTCATCGGGTTATATCATGTCCGGATAAGAGCGTGATCAAAACCTTTTCCCTTCTAACCTTTTCTTTCCTTCTGCCTCCTGCCTCCTGCCTTCTGCCTTACCTCCTCCAAAGTGTTAAGTATTCAACCGGACATGATATTACTGAGCCACAAGAGCGCGATCGCTCTTAGACAATATGCTTGGCGTTTATTTCATATTCCATTGATCTAGCCAAAGATTCTTAAGTTTTTCAATTGTGCTTTCCTTGTCTCTCACTATCTTTTTCCAGCCTGCTCGGATCGCGTCCTTTTCCTTCTTTGTTAGTTTCCATGAGAGTGGTGGCTCGTATTCACCTTCTGCGCTATAAAATGATTGTTTTGCTTTTAGATCTGGAGTAACTTCTTGCTCTGCAGTCTTTAGTCCTAGTTTTGCTTCCTCAGTAATAGAAGGGAAGAAGATGGGGAAATATTCAATTTCTACGTTTCCATCATTCTGTTTTGCGCTCTCCCATTCCTGCAACAATTCTACCTCAGTTAAATTGCGGGAAGTAAGAATTGGCCTGCGAACCTTGAATAAGCCTAGCAACGGACCAATAGTTGCCATAAACAAACCTCGCTTCTTTTCCTTTTTAGGTTGCTCATTAGGTTTGGTTTCAGGAAAAGGATTGATTTGTAAGATCAGAATTCTTTTTATTTCTGGGGTAGTTTCTTCACCTTTTTGGGTAGGTTTTTCACGAAGAAGCTCCTCAAGCCATTCTAATGCTGTCACAAAACCAGAATTGTCGAAATAGCCACCATCAGCGACGTGATAATTTTCTATCTTGCGATCTTTACCATCAGCGACGCGGTCGTCGGCTCGACAAATGGGAGATATGTAAGGGAACGTGGCAGAAAGTCTTGCACCTGTGACAACATCAATATCTTTTCCTGGATAAAGACTATTAAAGT
>NZ_JAAHGK010001160.1:0-2432 GCF_010672505.1 Okeania sp. SIO2B9
TGTGCTGGTTTCCCCACTCCTCCACAGGGTGGGGAAACCAGCACCCCCTTACCAACCCCCTTATGGTTGTTAGGCTGTGTGAAAACGGCTTTCTGTCAGCCTTTGTATTTCAAGAAAAGATCCGGTTAGGGGTTCTATAATTCCCCGTTCTTCCTGTCTCCTGTCTCCTACCCCTACTAAAAGACTTTTTCAGCCAACCCTACTTAGTAAAGATTTAACAGTAGCAATCATCTTTTCAATATTCAAAGGCTTACTAAGATAAGCTGATGCACCAGCATTAATACATAATTCTCGATCGCCACTCATTGCCATAGCAGTTACAGCAACCACTGGTACAGACTGCCATGTGGGATGAGCTTTTATTCTTCTAATTAACTCTAACCCATCAACTTCTGGCAACTGAATATCCATCAAAATTAAATTAGGTAAATTTGGAGGAGTAACTAGATAAGAATTAATTGTATTCAACATAGTTTTACCATCACTAATCAACTCAACAGTATAGCCCTCCAACTCCAATACTTCAGAAATTAAAAGTTGGTTATAAGGTTGATCTTCAACAATTAAAATCCTAGCAAATTTTTCAGGTTCTAGTTCTTTTTCTTCAATATTTTCAACAAATACTTGAGAACTTTCTTCAGATTCCAAATTAACAATTAACTCCTGGCGCATCTCCGTTAATGGCAACCAAACACGAAAAACACTACCTTTACTAACCTGAGAACTTAAAGAAACAGTACCCCCATGTAATTCAGCCAATTTTTTTGTCAAAACCAAACCCAAACCCGTACCTTCATGTCTCCTAGATAAAGAAGAATCAACCTGCTGAAAAGGACTAAATAAAAATTTCCACCTATCTTCAGGAATACCAATTCCAGAATCTTTTACCTCTAAACATAAATAAGGAGTGCTACAATTAATCGGAGAACAATCAGGTCGATAATCACCTTGAATTTGACTACCATAAGCTAAACGTCCGCTAAGTTTAACTTGCCCTCCCTCTGGTGTAAACTTAACAGAATTAGACAATAAATTAATAATTATTTGTCTTACACGACGTTGGTCTAGAAAAACTTTAGATAAACGATAATCTAATTCTAGAGATAAAGCTAACCTTTTTTTATCAGCTCGTGGCTGAATCATTTTCAAACAGTCAGTACAAAGTTCGTGAATATTTACTGACTCTAAATTTAGCTCTGTTTTTCCAGCTTCAATTTTGGATAAATCAAGA
Source organism: Okeania sp. SIO2B9 (assembly GCF_010672505.1). NCBI lineage: Bacteria > Bacillati > Cyanobacteriota > Cyanophyceae > Oscillatoriales > Microcoleaceae > Okeania > Okeania sp. SIO2B9. Next base: position 1,232 of record NZ_JAAHGK010001160.1, read on the forward strand.
ATATCATTAATTAACTGTAGTAAATGCTGACCACTTTTTTGTATTAGTCGAACTTGATGAAGTTGGCGATCGCTTAACTGCCCAGATGTTTGTCGCTGTAGTAAATCAGAAAACCCTAAAATACTATTAAGTGGAGTTCTCAACTCATGGGACATAGAAGCTAGAAACTCTGACTTTAACTGAGAAGAACGCTCTAATTCCTCATTAATTTGCCGTAGATGTTCTTGAGACTGTGCCCTTTCTATGGCCACTCCTAGAGTGCCACAAGCTGCAAATAACATATCTTTTTGAGGAGCTTCTTGTAGTTTTTGCAGATTACGAGATTCTAGAGTTAAAACACCAATAATTGTCCCATCTGTGGCAGGAATGGGAAAAATTCCTAATTGACCAATAGCGGGATTACAAAATCCTGGTATAGCTTGAGGGTGAGAAGCATAATCTTCAACATACATAGGTTTACCACTTTCAACTACTTGCCACAAAAGTCCTTGGCCATAAGGAATGCCCTGTTTCAATAAACCTTCCATTTCCATTACTGCAGGTTCACCATAAGTAGCAATAAATTGAGAAGTCATTTGATTAGATATTGGCCCTGCTTGGCGATCTTCTCCTTCTCCGCTAATAACTTTGACATCTCCAAAAGCAGCATTCATTACCTCTACTAAATAATTCAGAGCAAATTGGGCAATTTCTCTTAAGCTGTCTGAGTATTGCAGTCGTTCGTTGAGACCCAAGAGAAATCTTAATCTCCTCAATTCAGCATTAAGGGTATTTTGGGACTTTTGATAGACAGTCATATCTCGAAAAGTGAACAGATGTCCCCCATCTGATGTGAGAGTGCAGTCCACATTAAGAAAAATATGGTTAGCTTGTTCTATATCTAGGAATAGACTTTCTGTTTCTGTGTTGAGTAGACAGTCTTTGAGCTGTTGACATTGTTTTGTTGACCAATAACCTTGAGCAACTATTTCGGCAAATATAGTATCACAATGAGGCTTTAGAGCAAGCCACTCTGGCAATAATCCCCAAATTTCAGCAAGTTTTTGATTAAATAAAATTAAGTGATGAGATTTATTAAATAGGGCAATAGCATTATCTATTTGATTAAGGATAAGTTCTTGCTCTTCCTTTAACCTCTGTATATCTATTTCAAAATTCTCCATTTTTATGACTTATTATTTTTTCCATTCTTAATTAGACA
>NZ_JAAHGK010001161.1:0-2432 GCF_010672505.1 Okeania sp. SIO2B9
TGTGACGCGCTCCTTGAGAAACATCATGTATTGAAATATTTTGTTTGCCTAAATCAATATCTATTCCATATTTTCCCGGATTAGAAAAAGTATCTGTAATAAATTTACCTTGTTTATTTTCTCGTACTAATACAGCAAAATTACCTTTTGGATTTTCTTGAAATAAATTAATTATCCGTTTACCCATCAACTCAAGTGTTTGGTAAATATCTCGGGGTTCATATATTTCTAAACCACCACCAGTAGCTGAAGGATTATCATTTGCCAGATGAATATTTTGGTCTCGAAAAGGTTTTTCTATTCCTGTTAATTCTGAATTATTTACCCATTTCAATACAAAATTAGCTGCATCTATAATTTTTTGACAACTACGACCTGCTTGTTCCATAGTCGCCAACTTATTTAATTGTTCGCAGTCTTCACAAAATTGCCGAAAATCTATTGGGTCTGCTGGAGTAAATGTGGAATTAATTGCTTGATTTGGGTCTCCAACACGCATGAGGTTGAGATTATTTAATTTTGATAATTTATGTTCTTGATAAATCCCATTATTTTCTGAATTACTATCATCATTTTCACTTGAATGAGCCAGTTTTTTTAAAAGTTTAGTTTGCAAGGGGGTAGAATCTTGAGCTTCATCTTCAAACACTGCAAAAACTTGATTTTGCCACATTTTTCTAGCACCTTCATTTTCTAATACCCGCAACGCTGCTAAAATCATTTCATCATAGTCAATTAATTGATTTTCCCTTAATGTTTCCTGATAGATTTGATATAAATTAGCAGCAATAGTCACAACTTGATAATGGTCATTAATTTTGTCTCGTAATTGCCATAAATCTTCTGGTTTAAGACCAGAACTTTTTGCTTGTTGAATTGCTTTCCAAGCTAATTGAGGTAAAACTTCAGTGCGTAAAACTGATTGCCTTCTTAAACGTTCAGTTTCTTCTCCATCAAATTGAACTCCTTCAATTAAAAGTTGATAATGTCTAGGATTTTTGGCAATCCAATTTTCTACACAAGTACGAGTTATTCTGTTGCTTGGAGTGGGAAGAATTAAAGTACTATTTTCTAAATCTAACTCAGATAATTCAGGATGACGTAGGGCAATACTTAAAGCCAAACCATGTAAAGTATGAACAATGAAACTGCCTTGAGGTAAAGATAATTCCTTTAAATGTTTGCGGATTTTAGTTTTAATATTACTAGCTGCAGAACGGGTAAAAGTAACAACAATTAATTGACGATTACTATGTAACTGATAACGAGCGATCGCTAAAGCTGCTGCTGCTGCCATACCATAAGATTTTCCTGCCCCAGGAACTGCTGAAACTGCTAAAGGTCCTCCTTGCCAGTCAGCCATTTGTTGTTGCCCAGGTCGTAAATTGTCACGAATTTGTTGAATTGTTTTTTCTCTTAAACTTGCTAATGATAAGTCAATTTCTGTATTTTCAGTATTCGTTTTAATATCAGTATATGGAGGCAAATTATTATTGAAATCGTCAGTCACCTTGTTTTAAATCAAAAGTTAAAAATTAAAATATAGGGTTTCTCAAGTTACTGAGGAACAGTTGTTTTTCTTATTTTCTATTCCCTACCCCCTACTCCGTTTTAAATCAAAAGTTAAAAATTAAAATATAGGGTTTCTCAGGTTACTGAGGAACAGTTGTTTTTCTTATTTTCTATTCCCTACTCCCTACTCCCTACTCCGTTTTAAATCAAAAGTTAAAAATTAAAATATTACCGAAAAATTGTGGGTATGTGCCTCCCCTTTTAAGGGGATAAAAAAAGAGCATATTCGCCAAGGTCAAGCTTCCTTATTGCAGAGGTACTGATAACTGATAACTGATAACTGAAATGACCAGTAAATATTTAAGTTTATTTTTGCCGAATTCAATCTATTTTAGCTAGGGGAAAATGAAGATAAAAAGTTGTACCAGTAGAAGGACTTGATTCAAAGAAAATCTTCCCATTATGGGCATCAATAATTGTCTTAACAATAGCAGTTCCCAATCCAATACCACCCTGTTTTCCATAACTTACAAAAGCTTCAAATAATTTATCCTGAATTTCTTGAGGAATACCAGGACCATTATCTGAAAAAGTAATTTCAACTAATCGATCTTTTCTTCTAGCTCTGATTTCTATTTTGCCTTCAGATTTATCCAGAGCTTCTACAGCATTAGATAATAAATTTTGTAAGACACGGTTAATCTTATTTTCATCAGCATTTATGATTAAACCCTCTTCCACAGAAACTATCAATTCTACAGAAGAAAAATCAATATAGACCTGGTTTAACTTAGCAAAATTTTGTAAGAGTTTAGCAATATCAATTAACTGACAATATAATTTTGTATTCCCCTGAGAAAAAGCAAGCACTTCTTCTGCCATATTTAACATTCTCTGAACTTGCATTGAAATTAGATCGC
>NZ_JAAHGK010001162.1:0-2427 GCF_010672505.1 Okeania sp. SIO2B9
TAACAAAGAACTACGACTAGGAACTGGTTTACGAACTGGTTGCAGACCTTGAAGAACTTCCGAAAACTGGAGGTCAGAAATAACAGACTTAGACTCTCGAAGTTTATGCCAAACAGAACGAGACATCAACAAAGAATGTTCAATTTGTTGAGCTTTTATCTTTTCTAAATATGCTTCACGTTCAGGTTGATAATCAACAGAAGCAAGTTGTAGAGATTGATCGGGAAAATCTTGAGCCAACGTTGCCATTTGAGATAATAACTCTGGATACAACCAAGTATAAGCTGGATGTACAGTTAATTGAGCTATATGTGGTTGTGTACCATCACGACATAATTGTACTTGAAAGTAGCCGATCGCTGCCTTACGTTGGGGTTCAAATACATACCCACTAACCAATTCATTATGATTTAGCCATTGCCTTACTCCCTCTATTAAACTACTAACAAAGCCAGTTTTAAAATCTGGGATATGGCGGTCGAATACTTGCCGTACTAGAGGAGGCATAGATGCTGTGTCCAATTGATAGAGCAACTGAGCATCAGCATTACTCACAGGTAGTAAGTTTGGTAAATTTGGCTGAGAAAGGGCTAACTCTTGTAATTGTTGGGGAGTAATTGTCCAATAAGTAATTTGAGCTAATGGCTGAAAACCATTTTGGCGATAAAGGGCCATCGTCTCTTTATCGTTAACATTAACTTCCAATAACCATGTGCGTGCTTCCCAAATTTTCTCAAAGCAGTATCGTAATAGTTGAGAACCTATTCCTCTGTTAGTCCCTGTTTCTTCCGTAACTATTCCTTCTACCCGCCAACTGCTGCGAGTGCGGTTGCTAGGAGAGACCTGGATTGCCCCTTTAATTTGTCCATCTACTTCTGCAACATAGGAAATTAACAAATATTTGCAGGGATTAGGGAAAAGGCTCAATAATTTTATAGGCCAGTACCAACGACTAATTTGTGGTAATTTCTGGCTTAAGCTAATAGGAGAGAGGTTAAAGGTAACATCTCGATGGTTGTGTTGTACCTCTGGAGTTTCCCTACATAGGTTCTTGATAGCTTCTAGGTCGCGGTACTCTAGGGGACGGATGACCACCTGACTTTTGTTTTGGCGGGTTAAAGGTTTCATTATTTTTTCTTCTAGATTTTTAGGTGCTGATATCAAATAAAGTTTTGATTTTTGTGGAGCTGGAAATTTGGCTAAATTAGTTTTTAGTCATTCAAATAATTTTGAATGACTAAAATGGGCGTGAGTTTATAGTTGTTTAAGATTAGCTATATAAGCATTAGTAATACTTTATATCTTGCTCATTCCAGTAATCTTCACTTTTTTAGCCTTCATTTCCATCAACTTCTTGTTTTATGATGATGATGACCTGATCAAAACTACTGGGGTTTGTTCATCCGCGTTTCCTGCGGGATTACTTCTTAAAGCTTCCTCTAATAAAGAAGTAGATACGTTAGAGGTTGCTGCTAATATTTTAACTGCTTTCAAATCGTTAACATCTACTATTGCTGCACCCAGACCAGTTGCTTTTTGTATTTGTTCTACTAATTTTTGAGGATTTTCTGGACCTAAAACTATAAATTGGTCATAAGGAGGTAAAGTTCCGGTAACATCATCTATTAGTCTGGCTTGTTCTCCTGCAAATTGATAGAACATACCAGGTTTCCCTAATAATTTGGCTATGGCACCTCCTAAAAAGGCCATAAATACTTTGATTGGTCCAACAATATCTACCAGGGTTTGCATCCCACAGGCTGTTGCCAGACTTGAAGTGGGCAGAAAGAAGTAACAGATACGTTTGGCTACCCATCCCGGTTTAACGTCAGTAGGGTGACGAAAACGACCTTGTATTAAGGCCAGGGGTGTTTCACCGATGGTAACTATGTCCCCTGGTTGAGCATGAGGAACGACATAACGTTGGACAATTTCTATCGGATCGTCTAACTCTGTTAATAAATGAGTGCGAATGGGAAATACTGTTGCATTTTGCGCTTCTCGCTGATTTGGAGTAGCTTTAGGATCGGGAAATTTGAGAGGTACTACAATATGGCGAGTTTTGGGAATGCGACCTTGAGGCCCATAGGTAATATAATTGACTTTAATCCAAGCTGACTTGAGTTGGTCTAAATTTTCCCCACGAATATCTATTGATATCTTCAGTTTTGTCTTTTTTCCTACTTTAACGATATAAGCAAACCAATAGTTATCGGGTCTAGCTGGAGCATCTTCATGGAAGGGAATAATTTGAGTTTGATAATTTACTTTTTCTAAACTTGCACCAGACAGCAGTTTTACCTCTGCTTGTATTTCTGGCACCATAATTTCTAAGCTTTTGGTACGGTTGCATAATTCCATTTCACCCACTAATAGGTAATTTTCTGGTTCTGCAACTGCTAAATGCCATTCTCCAGAGGTTAGTTC
>NZ_JAAHGK010001163.1:0-2426 GCF_010672505.1 Okeania sp. SIO2B9
GAAATGTGCCCCATATCCTAATATAATATCTTCTACTTCTCTATCATTTCTAGAACTAATAGCAGCAAAACAAGGAATATTCAAATCGCTCGTAATATCTAACACCCATAAATCCCGATTCAGACTTTGATAATATTGTTTTAACTGCTGAAAATAAGGTTGTTTAAAACTGTCTAAATATACTTGAGGTTTTGATAAACGATTGTACCACCATAAAGCCACACAATCCCGTTCTACTAACTCCATAAACCCTTGTAAAATTGCTTCCTCTATCGTATTTCCTGCCGTACAACCATTAGAATCAGCCCAACAATCTAAGAAATCAGAAGAATCAGATTCAGGATATCCATAGTAACAGTAAGAAGTAGGTAAATATTTAAACTCTTGAGCAGTTAAAGACCATACAGGAGTCCAATCAATTACTCTAGTTTCATCAAAGGGTTCTGGTACTTTTTGAAACCACCCTTTACACTCAACATTCCACTCTTTTCGATTTTGGTATTGTTCCTCACTAAAAATCATGCATTGATTCGGATGAATAGCTTTTTCTACCAATTTTTCATAACTCCCTTGTTCTCTAATTTCATCTCCTTGAAACACCCCCGAATAACGTTCGATCGCCTCACAAAAACCGCTAGCTCTTGCTTGACTATCAGTTCTCCCTTTCCCGGCACTTCTGCCACCCATATTTTGACGTAAGCTATCTAAATTGTCGAAAATATTCCTAAAATGATGTTTGGCAACATAAGTATGAACTAATCCTTGACTGGTAATTTTTGCCAATTCTCGCACAACACCCGTAATCGGACTAATATGATGTTGATACTTTCTCAAAGTTTCTTCAGGAGAACAAAAACGATGCCCTCCATCAGAAGTGAAGGCTTTTTTTCGATGTCCTAAAACTACAGGTAAAGGTTGTTTATTAAATACTTTTCCGCAACTAAAACATTGAGGGCGTTTAACTAAAATGTGGTTTTGAGTTTGTAGAGTTAGATGGTCATAAGTAATCAGATTTCCTGCTAATCTAGGATTGCCTTTTTGGATAATCCATTTAAAAATTTCTGTTGCAGCTATGGTTAAAGTTGTTTGGATTGTTGCCTGAGAAAAACCCAGGGGGGAAGTTAAAAGTTTTGCTTCCTCTTTCTTTCTATTAATGAACTCTTCAATCGGTCGATTATCTCGCCAACGCTGTGCAAAACAATCCCAACATCCTGTTTGATCGGGTTGAAATAAAGGTCCGATCCAACCAATTGTTCCTAATGGTTTGATTAACATCCAAGGAGTTTGAGAAGCTAAAGCCTGTTTGTTAAATTCATCTAAGTTAGGATGGAGATAATCGTCAGTCAAAATAATCGTTAAATCTCCTGAATCAGCCACTTGAATCTGAAAAGATTTTAACAGGGAAATAAAATCTTTATCTGTTACCGAACCTAATGTTTTGACAGTAACTTTAATCGATTGTAATTGATTATAAGCTTGAGACTGAGAAATCTGAATATGATGACAAAAAATAGCTAAATTAGACGGTAATAATTCATTATTTTCTAATAGATACCCTTGTTTGTTTAATTGAAACAGAGCTTGTTGAATTTTAATACTGAAATTCAGAATATCTTGGAAAAAATTAGGATTTTCTGGTGTTAATTCTTGGTATTGTATAATTTCTAATTGCAGAATATCAATAATTTCATCAACATTACGTTTACCATCAATTAACTGAACTAAACGATAATAAAGTGGGTCTTGTAAACAGACAGATTCTCTTTCAGATATGAAAAATACCGTATCTGGTTCGAGAGTTTCAATTAAGTAAGCAGGATTAAAACTAGGTTGATTGAGCATATTTTTCAAATTTTCTTGCCAAAATAATTTGATTCTACAAAGGGAATGATGGAGGGTTGATTGAATAATTTTTGATTAATTACTCAAGAATGGGAGGACGATATACAAGTTCATGGATGTTTAGTTCATATAGAAATTATTGGGGATAAACTATGGATACATCGGGGTGGTTTGGAAGATGGTATTGCTAAGGATATAATAAATCGTCGATCTATAACACTGATTTAATAGAGGGTTAGATATATTCGTGCAACAAAGCTATTTCATAAATTTCTTGTTAAATAATATAGTAGAGAAAATCCCCCGAAAAATATTACAGGAATTGCTATCATCACAATCACTAAACCTAAAGGTACTCCAAAAGATATGACATAGACGACAATTGCAGTATAAGGGATTAATAAACCTATTCCGGCAAGAGTTAATTTTTTTGGAGTCCATTTAATATCTTTTTTTAGAGGCTTTTCGAGCATTTTTGCATCTTTACCTTTTAAGATTTTTCTTGCCATAAACTACTCCTTATATTAAAAATGACGATACTGTTCAATGTAATTTATTTTGATTTTAACTATTGTACAAAACTG
>NZ_JAAHGK010001164.1:0-2425 GCF_010672505.1 Okeania sp. SIO2B9
CACCCCTAACCTCTCCCAGGAGGGGAAGACAGGAGAAATAGGAATGAGCGAGGATGTAGGAGTAACAATTGTCAGAATGATTTTTTTGCCCAACTATGCGCCTAAAATACGCTCCTTTTTGAGCATCAAGAGCTGAAAACCAGGCACTTTTTTTGAAAGAAAAAAAAGAGTAAAGTCTTTAGATGTAAATGCTTTGAGATTTAATCAGCAAACAATAATTAGACCATAATATCATCAGTTATTGTTGGGTTGCGCGATAGAACATCCGTTCCGCTCCGCGATCGCTTAACCCAATCTACAAAAACTAAATCGAAACAGATAACAATTAAAAGTAGAGTAGGTTGGGTTGAGGAACTTTAGCACTAGCTTATCCGTAGGATCAACCCAACATCCAGATATATCCCAAACAAATAATTAGATAATAGTATCATCAGTTATTTTTGGATTGGACCATCGCTTAACCCAACCTACAAAGACTAACTAGATAGAAATATTATCTGATTACGAAATCCTCTGCTGATATAGTTGGAGTACCAGTCAAAGTTGCAAACTGACCGCCATCTCCAAAACCACCATCGCTGCCATTAGCATTATAGAATAAAGCACCATTAGTAGAATTGTAGACAACGATCGCTTCACTATTGCCAGCATCACCATTACTTTCTACTATTTCAAATTCATCCCCAATATCCTCACCCGAAGTAGTAGTAATTTCTGTGAAAGTTGTTAAGTCAAGTAGAATTAAATCTAAGTCTGGGTTAAAGTCTGTAATTTCATCCACCCCTAAACTCACCTGACTAAACTCATCATTGGCAGCAAAAATAAAGCGGTCGATACTTGCACCACCAGTGAGAATATCATTACCTTCACCACCATTGAGACGATCGCGACCTTGACCACCACTGAGAGTATCTTCTCCACTACCTCCTAACATCCGGTCATTACCAAGACGACCGATTAAGTTATCATCTCCATTACCGCCAAAGATGGTATCGTTTTCCAAACCACCATTAACGCGGTCATCACCATCACCACCACTAACGCGGTCATCACCACGGTTGCCATTAATATCATCGTTGCCAGCAGAACCACTAATAGTATCGCTGCCACCCAGGCCACTGAGAGTATCATTACCACCAAGACCATTAATGTTGTCATCACCCGTACCACCTTCGAGGTTATCATCACCTGGAGTTCCCTGAATATCCTGGTTTGGGCTAAACTCATAAACAGTAGTAGTACCACTAATTTCATTAGCAACTACTAATAACGCCTCCCTATTCGGACTATCTTCTGGGGAAATAAACTTAAATCCTTCTGGTCCTAAGTCCCCTGCTGCTGATAATTGCTCTGGGGTAGGGTCTGGGTCTCTATCAGCATCAGTTTCGAACTCAACAGAGAAGTCGCGGTTAGGAATGTATTGCACAAAATCAGGACTGGTGGGGTTGCTGACATCATAAACCATAATGCCCCCTGTACGTTCCAGACCAACAAAAGTATAGGTTTTATCGCCTAAAACTCCTGTAGTTATAGCTTCGGGTTCAGGACCACTATTGTCGCTACGATCGTCAAAAGTATTTTCGTCTCGGTTTGAGTTGAAGTTCTCTGGAATTTGCTCTGCAGTTTCTCGTTCAATACTATCCCCACTGTTGAATATTTGGTTGCCCGCAGCATCCCAAATACTGAAAGACCGACCCCCATTAGCAAAAATTTGGTCGTAGTCGCCATCACCATCAATATCTCCATCTTCCGTTGTCACTGTTAGACGACCAATAGCAGCATCATCCTCTAGTGCAGCAACATCAAAAACATCAGGGTCGAGTACATATTCATCATCTCCTACCCGTGCTTCTTCATCCAGAGCATCATAACCTCTGGCATCTCCTTCATCTGCTGTGACATAATAGGTCTCACCTTCTATCACAAAGGAAGCAATACTATCTGGCTGCAATAACCCAAAAACAGGCCAGTTACCTAAATTAATGCCATCATCGCGATCGCTAGGGTCAATTTGATTACTTTCTGAGAAATCAATTACACCTAGAACTACTGGCACTGGATCGGAATTAAGGGGTAGAGTGCCATCACCAGGAATTTGTTCATCTAAGAGACCAAAGTCATTGTCGTTGAGTACCGCTAATCGGAATTCTCCATCATCTGATTCTGGTAATAATGCCAGACCTTCTACTTTGTCTCCGGCGATATAACCAATTGAAGGTAAGTTTGTTACTTTAGTTTTATTAACTGCTTGAATTTCTAATGCTGCTAAATCATCTGCGGTTAATTGTTCTAGAGTTATGTCTTCTGGTAATTCTGGCGCATCGTCAGCAAGTAAGTTAGTTGCACCTTTTAGGTCAATTTCAAAGATAAACTTTTTGCCTGTAGCAGTAACCGAGGAATCTCTTTCTACAACTAAGAATTTACA
>NZ_JAAHGK010001165.1:0-2424 GCF_010672505.1 Okeania sp. SIO2B9
TCATATTTGTGCCAATCTGCAATTAAATCTTTACCTCGCTTAAAAGCTGTTCCTGACTCCTTTTCTGCTTGTAAACGCATTTTTGCTTCGGTTAGTTTTACCTGATATTCTGCCAATTTAGTTTGTGCTGCTACATAACTTGGGTTATCTACAGAAATTTTCTGTAATTGACTAATTGCTTGTTCCCATAAATTGACTGCTAGTTGCAATTTTTGTTCTGGATAGGGTTCATTTTCAGAAATTTTGCCTGCTTGCAAAACAAATTGTCTAGCTGCTTCAATGATCACATCACTACGTTTACTACCATTAGCTAAACCCACCTCTGCTTGAAAATCTCGCTTAGTTGCGGCTAATTGTGGTTTTGCCATTTTTGCAGCAACAGTAGTAGGTGGAATTTGTGCTAACTTATCTATTCCAGTTTGCCAGTTAGCGATCGCCTCATTTTTTTCTGTTGAAGTTTCAGCTTCCAGATATTGTTGTTTAGCTGTAGCAATTGTTTGTTCTGCTTCTGTTAACAATGTTTGAGCATTTTTTTCTTGAAATACCTTCGCCTCCATTCGTCCTATCTGTTTTCTCGCCGTTTCAAATTCATCTAATGTAAATTTCCAAGAACAACTAAAAAAGGTACAGTATCTTTCAGGATAATAACCTAAAAACCAAACTGGCAATTCATCCAGATGTTTTTGTGCCAAAGCAACTTTCTCAGCACCAAAATTAATATCTGCACTAGAAGTTGCTTTATTAATTAATTGATCTGCTTGTTCAACATTAGCGATCGCCTCCCGATAGTTATAATCCATATTTATATAACTAGGTAATAAAATTATTGGTGCTATTCTAGACACAGGTTTACGAATCATTGGATAGGGTAAATTTGCCACCCAAACTATCCCTGCTATTCCTGCTAGTGCAGCAGGTATCAAAGCAATTTTACTCAAAATTCCTGGTGGTTTATTTGCTTTAGCTGCTTTCTGAATAACTGTCTCACTAAAATTAGGAAATTGGTCTTTTACTAAATAACTTAACTCTTCTTCTTTTAGGGGTTCTCCTGATTGGAAAGTTAACTTATCCAATCTTTTCATTACTATATTTTTTCCCACTTCCCCAACCAAATCTTCTTTAGCACATTTGTCAACTTCTACCTCTAATATTTTATAGGCTCGATTATATAATCGTGACATATTTTTACCTCTAGATTTATTGCTTATATTATACTCGGATAATTTAGTGGAGCAACAGATCTCAAACAGTGCAATGGTTTGTTATGACCGATTTTGAAACAATTATGATAGCTTAAATTTTAACCCTCTAATGCACCCTAAAACAATAAACTTTTTAGCTATTTCAGTCCAGTAGATTGCCTTAAGGTACAACTCAACAGATATAACATATTGTTGGGTTTCCTTTATCAACCCAACCTACAAAGTTTCAATACTTTTTTATTATTGTCAGCATTAAGGAACAAGATAGAGGTGCAAGTAAAATTATGCAAGTAAAATTATTTATTATCCTTGCTTAATTGCTGAAGTTTTGTATCTAGGTACTGAAGCTATTTGTCGCGGTAAAAAGTTTCAAAATTATCGTCGTATTTATACTTTGAAAGAATATGTTTTGATTGATGCCCAAAAGATAATGGTTGAATGTTTTCGACTTAATCAAAATGTGATTTTAGAGCAATCAGTAGGTTGGGTTAAGCGACAGCGCAACCCAACACCAAGCTCAAATCTTTTGGGTTTCGGTTCCATGCTTCGCAACGCTAACGCGAACAACCCAACCTACAAAGTGTCAATAATTTTTTATTATAGGCAAAAACAGGAGGTAATTATAGAATGGAAAAATTAGAAAAATACAGAAATTATATTCAGCAAATAATTAAAGATTACGGACAATATAAACCGTCTTATGGAGAGGTAGAAGTACAAACAATTTTTGACAGGGAACGCGACCATTATCAACTTTTAAATGTCGGTTGGGATGGCAATGAAAGAATTCGGGGATGTGTCTTACAAATAGATATTAAAAATGAAAAAATCTGGATACAACATGATGGTACAGAAATTGGTATTGCTGGTGAATTAGTAGATTTAGGAGTTCCATCATCAGATATTGTTCTGGCTTTTCATGCACCTTATAAACGAAAATATACAGGTTTTGCTGTGGAGTAAATTAAGGAATTCAAAAGTCAAAAATCAAAAGTAAGATTTTTTAGGCTCAAAACTAAAAAGTACAAAAGTTCTGTAGCTCAGACTAATTTATCCTATACAAAAAAAGATTTAGGCGTTAGCGGAGCTTGGCGTTAGTCAATGCCATTTGCTTCGCATAACTATCGTTAACGCTCCTAAATATAATGTTTTCAACGTTAATTTGCGTAAGTCCCGTTATAATTATCAATAATAACTAAATGCTTACCTTCAATTTTTCCCA
>NZ_JAAHGK010001166.1:0-2422 GCF_010672505.1 Okeania sp. SIO2B9
TCGCTCCCCCAAGTAATGCGTGAACACCCCCGTTGACGGTGGGGTATTAAACCCACAAAGAAAATGATAAAATAAATTAACGACGGAGGAGGACCGAGTCAGGAGGGAAGAAAGAAAAAGGAAGAGGAAGAACAGCAGAAGAAAGAGAAAGTTTTTTGATCACGCTCTTATCCGGACATAATATAACTTGGGAAAAACTGGCAATGAGAATTTAAGATTGAATAGTCTAATCTATTAATTAATCTAAAATCTGATGATACCTGTAATTCTTGCTGGTGGTAAAGGAGAACGTTTTTGGCCCTTAAGTCGAAAGCATCGACCCAAACAGTTTCTTTCTCTGGATGGCAGTGGTAAAAGTTTGTTACAAACAACAGCAGAGAGATTACTCTCATTATCTAACAATTGGGATGGTTTATGGGTTGTAACTTCGGCAATGTTGGCCGAAGGTGTAGCACAACAGTTACCCCAGATGCCAAAGGAAAATATATTGGCAGAACCAGAAGGAAGGGATACAGCTCCTGCTGTTGCGTGGACAGCTATAGAGACTGCACGTCGTTATGGGGAAGATGCAGTAGTGGGGTTTTTCCCTGCTGACCATTGGATCGGGGAACCGGAAGTATTCCAGAAGACCTTGGAGGCAGCAGCTGAGTTGGCAATGAATCAGGAGGCTATTGTTACCCTAGGTGTGAAACCCTCTTTCCCTTCTACAGGTTATGGATACATTGAACAGGGAAAAGAAGCAGGAAATTTTGGTGGGTTTGATGCTTATAGGGTGGCGCGGTTTACGGAAAAGCCTAACCGAGAGAAGGCTGAGGAGTTTTTAGCAACGGGTCGTTTTAGTTGGAATGGCGGTATTTTTGTGTTCCGGGTGGGGGTCATGTTGGCTGAGTTACGAAAATATGCGCCGACGATGATGACTGTTTTGGAGGCGATGGGTGCTGAGGGTTATTCTCAGTTGGAGAAGAAGAGTATTGATTATGCGGTGATGGAGAAGACTGACAAGGCTTTTGTGTTACCTGTGGCTTTTGGTTGGGATGATTTGGGTGATTGGAATGCTTTGGAACGTTTGGTTAAGGGTGATGGAGTGAATGTGGAGTTGGCTAATCATTTGGGGTTAGATACGGAGGGGTCGATTTTTTATGCCACGAGTGATGATGATGCTATTGTGACTATTGGTTTGGAGGATGTGGTTGTTGTTAGGGATGGGAATGTGACTTTGATTGTGAAAAAGGAGCGATCGCAAGATATTAAGCAAGTTTTGAAGAGTTTGGCTAATCATCCTAAGTTTAAGGATTTATTATAGTAGGAAGGAAGGAAGTAAGGAAGAAGGACTTACACACGGACGCTACCTGTAGGGGCAATTTATGAATTGCCACTACAAAAAACACGGCCTTGATTCAGCAAGGGATGAATCTAGAGCGGATAGAAAGTCTCAAAAATTAAGATATTGAATCAAAGTCTAATCAGCGATTTTGTTACTCTAATATCAAATCCGGTTGAATACTTATTATATAGTTGGCACAGATGGGGAGATGGGGAGATGGGGAGGTAGTCCGATTTAATATTGAAGTGTGGTATAGAATTATAAACATATACTGTATAACCGGATTCTATATAACTCTATATTCTTCGTAATTCCTGTTAGCTTTGGCGCAATTTAAAGCAGCTAAAGCAAAATCAACATTTGTCTTAGCTTGTAGATAATTTAATTGAGCGATCACTAACCTTGCCTCTTCGTGAAGAATTGCATCTCCATCAATTCCAGAAGACTGTAGAGAAAATATTAATTTCTTCTGTTTGGAAACTGTAGCGCTTTGTAGGTTGGGTAGAACGAAGTGTTAACAGAGCTTATCCGTTAGGATAAACCCAACAACAAGCTTGTGTATGTTGGGTTGCGCTATCACTTAACCCAACCTACAGTATTATAACTGCTTACTTCATGGATAGAGAGTTCAAGGGTTTTTTTCTTTTCTAGTAGCGTTCGCGGAGCGTTGCCTCAGCAGTATCGCCTCTCCCCAACTCTGTCGCTTAAAATTTCTCCAGCTTGCGTCTGCCTCGACTTTATCTTTAAGTCATCGAGGTTGCTGAGAGTTAAGTTGATTTTCAAGCATCTGGGAATGTCACTGCTTTTTTTCTCTAAAGGTTGACTCTCTACTTTTGGTATTGATACAGCAGAAGGAACTGGAATTGGAATTAGTTTGTTTGTAATTGCAGTACAGGCGGTGATTGAGGTAGAGAAAATCTCTTCAAAACCACCAATAAAACACCATAATAAACCTTAATTCATTTCCCATTACTTGAGGTATGAGATTTTGGGCAATATTTTCTATTCTTAATAATTCCCTGATACCCAAAAATTTTTGATGTCATTACTAAGGTAAAATTTGCTCTGGGAGAAAGCCATTATCTAACAAAATACTCT
>NZ_JAAHGK010001167.1:0-2417 GCF_010672505.1 Okeania sp. SIO2B9
TCACATAACTCATTAATTAATCCTTTGCTGGCAGTGCGATTGCATTCCTCTTTTTATTCTTTTTCCAGAAAAGGTGACATGATTTTTCTGACCTTTCTTGTACACTGGAATCAAATCATTATCTATAAAACTTGCTTTTGAGGTGTAAGATTATTCTGTAATAATTACATCTATCCCTACCATCTTGGCTTTATAAGATAACATTTCTATTAACCTGTTATAGGGAACACAGACAAAATTTTGATTATTTCTTTTCCCTAAATTTATCTTCTGTTTCCACTCTTAATTGTGCCCAATTATCAAAGTTCCTATTTTCTGATTAATTAGAGTATCAATAATCAAACGGGATGCAATACCCAAGATAATCGTTGATTTTAAATTCTCTTTTTAAGATCAGCTTTTTCAGTCTCAGACTCGATCTATTTTCCTGGAGTTGAGATTGTCAGAAGCTTTTAACTTTATTATAGTATTGATTGATAATAGATTTTAACGGTCTGCCATTTATCTAGAGTGGTTTGATTCCAGCTTGATTAAAAGTTAATGTAGCTAAGTTGTTTAATCCTATATAAATACTGGCACAACGATTTTTCTCTAGCTCGTATTGTTTTTCATTAGCTTTATAAATGACCTCTATTACATAATGATTAATTTTAGGGACCAGACGAACTTGTTTAATTTATGAAGTAGGTACTAATGTTTTTAGATCAATCCATGTTTTACTTGGATTAATAATTACTTGTTTAAGTTGCCTATGGCTGATGGCTTGTTTTGTATAAACTACAATATTTCTTCCCGTTATTTTATTTTTATATCCCCGAAGACGAGGACGAGCATTAAACTTTGATGGCTTGGTGTTTATAAACTTCGTTCGCTGCTAAAAAACTCTTCGGTGTTTCGATCTATTATCATCAAGATTTGTTGAGATACTTTAGCTGGCATTGCTTGATAGTCTCCTTGAGATTGTAGCTTCTTTTGCAAGTCCAAATAGTGACGATAAATATTTTCAAATATCAAAGACTGATGAACTAAATAATTAGCATGAGTTTAAGATATTTTTCGACAAGAAACACGGTCGGTCAATTTCAGGATAAAACCGATGATTTTTTTGAATCATAAGTCTCTCAAATAATCTGATAAATCAAGGGGTTAAAATTATATTAGGAGCCGAGCATTTATTAATCTTTAATTATGGTGATTTAGCCAGGGATTCTCAGCTACCTGCCGATTATACCATTAAACATAAAGCCTTTGAGTTATTAAATTTTTCAAATATTTAGTAGCTAGTGAGTACAATTTCACGAAGATATTTGACATTGTTTGACTACATAAGACTATATTTATGTACAACGTTTATTATACCATTAAATCTTGGGCAACTTCATTAGATTTCTTTGCTCTTCAAAGTTAAAATTTAACTTTGCTTTCTCTGACGATCGATTAGAGATAAATAAATTAACTTATGTGATAGATAACTTTTTTTATCTAACTAACAACCTACTCAAAAAAATATCTAATCCACTTAATCTATTTTGATTCTAGACATTTTTAAATCTAAATTTTGACCAGGATAATCTGTCAGTTCCAAGGAAAGTTCTTTGGCATTATCTAATAATGCAACTGGAATCGTAATAATACCATAATATCTTCTACCATTGGGTGGTAATTCTCCTGGTAAATCTTCTGTACTTGCGCTGAGAGACCTTCCCTGGTCATCTGTAACATTCAAAAAACTGTACAGAAATCTTACAGCTCGGTCTCCTTCATTTTTTAAATTGACATCTAAAACTAGAGAATTACCCCATCGACGAACATCATTAACTTCTAGAGCTACTCCAGCGTCACTACTCACAATTGGAAAACTTTGCTGGGATTGATTTTCTTGAGAAGACTTTGCTTTGGCTTGTTTGTTCTGGGAGTCTTTTTTAGTAGTTTTTTCTTCAATTACTCCACCATTTATGATAATATTTTTTACAGTGGTAATAATTTTTTCCTCTTCTAACAAGACTAATCCTTCTTTGCGATTTGAACTGTCTCTAGCACCTGCTAAATTATTAGTGGGACGAGTATCTGGTTGAGTAATTCCTTTTAAAGCTTCCCTTCCTAGCTTAAACCCCCAAGAAGCACTACCCAAACCTGCACCAAACATTAGGGTTAGTAAGCTTAGAGTTAGCACAATACTAGAATTCATAGTTTTTTTATTTCTTAGGCATAATATTGTTTTCTGTTATGATATACTATATTTTAGTATAAATTTAGAAATATTTATGTCCAAAAATTTAACTTAACTCCAGAAACTATGTTATGATATGTTAGGTTATCTAAGAAAAGTCCAAGCTAGCTTAATGTGACGATATAAAGGTAAACTTAGAAATAGGCGCCTTTGGCCGATTGGGGAGGCAGCGAGCTCATAATTCGCT
>NZ_JAAHGK010001168.1:0-2415 GCF_010672505.1 Okeania sp. SIO2B9
TTAAATACCCACAAATAACACTGATGAGGGAGCAGGGAGTAGGGGGGAAATTTGATAGATTCTCAATTATCTTGGGAATATCATTTTTACCCTTGTCTAATTAATGAGACTTGATAGTTGGGCTAAAGCCCAACTACAAGCCAACTACAAGCATAATTATAACTGTTCTACCGAACAGGATATAATTCATAATTTAAGACCTATCAGTAAAAGTTTTAGTTAATATAAAAAATGGGAATTTAAGAGATTTTATTTTTAGAGATAAAAACGTTTTTCTTATAATTAATTAATGAAACTTGAACTCAAATAATGAAGATTTTTCTAGAGACAGAAAGATTAGTTTTACGACAGTTTACTGAAGCTGATACAGAATTATTATTTGAGTTAGATAGTGACCCAGAAGTAACTCGATATACAAAATTAGGCGATCGCTCCGGAAAACCTACGACTTACGATGAGATTAAAAATAAATTTTTGCCTAAAGTTTTCAGGTATTACCAACAATATCAGAGTTATGGTTTTTGGGCAGCTATTGAAAAGTTAAGTAATAAATTTGTTGGTTGGTTTCATTTTCGACCAGGTTTAGATAGTTATATGGGGGCAGCATTGTATCAAGAAAATGATATTGAACTTGGTTATCGGTTACAAAGAAAAGTTTGGGGAAAAGGATATGCAACTGAAGGATCAAAAGCTTTAATTCGCAAAGGTTTTTTAGAGTGGGAAATACAGCAAGTAGGAGCAAGTGCATTGTTAGAAAATAAAGCATCTATTCGAGTCATGGAAAAAGTGGGATTAAAATTTGAGCGAAATTTTGTTTATTCAGAATCTCAGCAAAAAGGTATTAAATATAGTTTGAGTCAAGATAATTTTTACTTGCTGGAAAAACCAAGAGTAAAAAAGGAATAAGGTTGATTAATTTTCAGTAGCAGCAAGTGCATTGTTAGAAAATAAAGCATCTATTCAAGTTATGGAGAAAATGGGATTAAAATTTGAACGAAATTTTGTTTATTCAGAGTCTTAGCAACAAGTTGTTATACCAATTCGAAAAAAGAATGTTACGAATAATAAGTGCGATAAAAAGACAAATGCAGGATATGTATTTTGACAAAAAGAATGATTTCCGACCTAAAAAATGGTATTAAAGCTATTCATTCTGACTCCTGACTTCCCCTCCTGGGAGGGGCTAGGGGTGGGTTAACTCCTCAGAAATATCCTAGCTATTTGTAGCAAATATTTATTGATTTGGTATTATACAATCTCCAGATGATTAAGTATCATAAAAATCTTCGACTGAAGCCATCTGGAAGGAATATCCCAAATTTATGCTTCGTTTCCAGTGTTCCCTCTTGAATTTACATCTACATTATCATTAATTAAACGGACATGATATTCAATATAGTTTGAGTCAAGATGATTTTTATTTGTTGAAAAAACGAAGATAAAAAAATGAATAAGGTTGATTAATTTTTTTAATTTCCGTTGACTTATAATCAAAAAATTAAATCATTATGTAATAATCTATGGCAGCAATAAATAATCTAGTAAATTAATGAAAGTGTGAATCCACTCAGATAATTGAGAACAAATATAGCATTTTTAATGCCGATAAAGTAAAATATAATACTTTTTTTATCCTGTTGTATGTTCTCTAAAGTCAAAAAAATTGTACTTCATCCTAGCAATAAAAATTATATGAGTAATATTAATTCTACAAATTTACCCCTATGGGTGCAAGATAGAGAAAAAGTAATTTCTAATGATATAGATGTGGAATGGCGAGGCGGAAAACGACCAGATTATTCTCACAATGATCGAGTTTTTCAACAAGAGAGTAAATATGATCATCCAGAAGGGTCTTTAGAAGCGATCGCTCATAACCTAGTCAGGACTTTTGAGATGGAAGCATCTAATAAAATTAATCCTGAACAGTGGTTATCTGTTGTTGCCGATCAATTTCGCATGAGTAGTAATGGAGGAAAAGAATATACTGCTCAGGAAGCAGGAAAACACGGGACATATAATCTTTTTATTAGTAAAAATAAACATTATGATCCTGACGAAGAAACTTTTGAATCATCCTTTGAAACTTTTAATACAGCTTTTCCAAATGGGTTTCTCTGGGAAGTAATAGAAGTGCTTTCTGGACCGCCAAATGTTACTTTTAAATGGCGACATTGGGGAACTTTTCAAGGTAATTTTAAAGACTATCAACCTACTGGCGAAACAATCGAAATTATTGGTATGAGTATTGCTAGAGTAACTGAAGATTTAAAAATTTTGTCTGTAGAACATTATTTTGATAATAGTAAATTTATCAAAGATTTAACGGCTGGTGGTTGCCCATTTCATAGTCAAAAATAAGAGAATCATTTTACAATACTTCGGCGATAATTAAATACAGAAAATATAGTAGTG
>NZ_JAAHGK010001169.1:0-2411 GCF_010672505.1 Okeania sp. SIO2B9
TAGAGATGGGGTTGGCTTGACCGTTAATGCCTGTGGATGAGTAACCGCCGACGGCCTCAGTAGAAGCAGGAAGTAAACATCAATTTGTTACGTTATGTGACGCTTTGTATCAGTTTTATGAAGCAGTAAAAGTTACTGTTGTCCATCCATGCCTACCTGTCCAAAGTGTGCATCTTCAAAAACTGTCAAAAATGGCCATATCTATAATGATAACCAGCGGTTTTTGTGCTGCGAATGTGGACGACAATTTGTGGAAAACCTTACCTAGAAACTGATTGACCAACCTACTCGCGAGCTGATTGACCAACTGTTATCAGAAAGGATTTCACTGGCTGGCATTGCACGCGAGTGTCCAAGTTTCGGACCAATGGCTACAAGCTGGCTGTCAACCAGAAATATGCACAAGTGCCCAGAAAGCTTAAGGTTCAGCCAAAAAAAAAGGAGAAGCTCACAATTAAATGTGATGAATTATGGTCATTTGTGGACAACAAAGGTAATCAGCAGTGGGTCTGGTTAGCGATGGAAGTAGAAGCTCGTGAAATTTTGGTGTTGATATCAGCTCACGGGATGAAGAAGCAGCTAGACATTTGTGGCAGTCCTTACCTGGGGTTGATCGTCAATGTGCCTTTGCGGAGCGTTGCTCTAGCGGTATCGCATACACTGATTTTTGGGCTGCAAGAGCGTGGTGTTTTACCCAGTAAACGACATCAAGCGGTGGGAAAAAAAACAGGGAAGACTTCTGACATTGAACGATTCAATAATACCTTAAGACAAAGGGTATCCAGGTTAGTACGAAAAACTTTGTCCTTCTCCAAATAAGATTGAAAATCACATTGGCGCTATTTGGTATTTGATCCATCACTATAATCAATCATTACTTGTTTAGCACTACCAGAGGGGCTTTAGATTCCTCAAAAACCCACAATTTTTTGCCGATAGTTTTTTTGTGGAAAAACCGCAAAGAGTCGAAACAATATTATTTATCATGTCACTGTGTTTATTAGTATATAATCTCGGCCAAAGAGAGTTGATAAATACTTGAAAAAGTACCAGTAATCTCCTCAAAAATCAGTTAGAAAATATGACAACTACTCCCACATTAAGATGGATATTTCAATGCTTTCAAGGAGTTCATTTGTTAACCATAAATCAACGCCAACAAGTAGTTAATCTCACAGAGGAACGGAGTTGAATTTTACAGTTTTTACCCTCCCCTTGCCAAAGATAAGATATTATCAGTGATGCGCTTCGGGTGTGCAATGATGTTCCGCACCCTCCGGGACATGATCGCACTACCTGAATTGAGAAAACTGATTGATGCTCTCGATGGGAGTATAGTTGCTCCTGTATTTTCTACTGATGATCAGAACTTTCTGGTTGCTCAACAATACTTTAACCCTCACTTTTTTGATGTTTTATACAATTAGGAGTTGGCTGAAATTCCGAACGCGATTCATGTTTTTTTGTAATACATTATGAAGTGCGGAATGTGGGTTATAATATCAAATCCGTTTAATTGGACATAAAAAAAATCTTCAATCGTCATAACTACGCTCATCTTTGTAATTCTTTCTTCTCCTGACTCCTGAGGACTGACTTCCCCTCCTGGGAGGGGCGGGGGTGGGTTGACTCCTCCTAACTTAACCATTCTATGGTTGTTTAACCGGATTTAATATAAGTATTCAACCGAACATGATATAGAACCCCCGATCGTATCTTTGCACGGGGTATGTGCTTTTGGCTGCCGTCCTCAGAACTTAGTTCTGGTGAAGTCAGGAGATTCAGGAACGAGAATAGGGCAAAAAGCGGATGGGACCCCGCGTCCTTCGGGTATTTCTTTCCTCCGGAGGAGGAGCTACGCTAACAGAAACGCTTTGCCTAGGGCAGTTGCTTCAATTCGGCGGGGCGCCTATTGGGTGGTGGCAGGTTCTGCCCACAGTACCTTGGGAACCCTAAGGAAGGGCGTACTGCACTCACCGCCCTTCGGGGTACCAGGTAGGGCGCTAAGCAGGTAGAAAAATGCTTCCATTTCCCTATTTCCCCATCTCCCCATCTCCCCATCTCCCTATTTCCCCATCTCTTTTTAAATAGATCTCAAATGGGTTCTATAAGTCCTATGTCTATCAAGTCTATGCAAGAAAATGAACGCCACTGATATCACTGCTATTCAATTCACTAAAAAATTCTTCAAATGTACCTGATGTTGAAATACCCAGGGTATTTGGGTTAAAGATAAATACATCTTCGTCTTGACCCGATACATCAGTTACAGAAAAGCTACCGGTTGTGGACAGAAGTAGTTGCTCTCCATTAATACCAATAGCATCAATGTCTTCACTATGCCCGGTAAGATCTACATCACTACCGTCGAATTCAATAGACCAAGCTCCAGTATCAGGATTGAAACGTAA
>NZ_JAAHGK010000117.1:0-9552 GCF_010672505.1 Okeania sp. SIO2B9
CTTTTCAGAGTTATCTGCAATTCTTTCTGATAAAGTTTTTAAAACGTAAGGTTTATATCATAAATAGGAAGATTTTAATCCCTTCTTAATTGAACGTGTAACCATAACCAATTCACTATCTTTATTTTAACGAGGTAGTGTTTTATAGAATCTAGAATGCAATTGAGTATATGTTGAAAACAAGCCCAAACGTTCCTCATCTGCCCGAGTATCATAATCTACAAGTCGAATCACAAAAGCACGTCGGATTTTATGTAAGCCAGGGTTTAAAGGGACTGAACGATGTAATACATATTTGTTAAAGAAAAGTACATCGCCAACTTTATACTGGTCTTCTTCATAATCATCTTCAATCGTATAATCTATTACATCTTCTGTGATTTTATTCATAATAGTATTGGCACCAGCTACATATTCATTCAAATCCCCTTTTGATTCATCCCACTTGATATTATTTCTTAAATGTAAATCATGAATAGTGTAAAGAAATTTCCCCGGAAAAGCATCTAGAGGAACATATTGCATTCCGCCTCGATATTCTTTAGTTATTTCATCTAAAGGAATCCATATTGATGCACCAAAGTCATCCATTTTTGTAAATGAAAATGAACCAACTCCGACGTGCCATCCTAATCCTTTCTGATTAGGTTCAACAGAAAAAAAGGCATTGTGCATGATCATTATTTTTTTGCCCGTGAGTTCATTCAAAAAAGGCAACTTACTTTTTATTAATGAAGACACAAAGTCATATTTGATTAAATCATAAGCATGGTCTTTTGTATCAATATTCTCATATTTACCTATCTTTAATGTTACTTTTTCTTTAGAAACTTCACTTTTTTCCTTGGCAGTTTCTAATGTTTCTTCAAGTTTTTTAATTTCGGAAGCATTAAAGAATTCTCTGATTTGACAGTATCCTTTTTTTTGATACTCTTCTTTTAATTGTCCTAAATTTTCTTGTCTCATGAGTTTTATCTCCTTTGTATTTGAATTTAACTTTTTTTTTTGATTTGTTGAGTTATTTTAAAGGTATAAACCCTCTCCATTCATGGAAAACAAATCAAAAATTCACTTTTACCCAATCCTCTTCTTTATAAAAAGAGGTAATTATTAATTGTTAATTATTGAAACTATACCCATTCATATTCTCGGTGAAATTCCTTGATTCTTTTCAGCACTAAGCGACCTTTACCTTCAATTTGTTTCCACACACCAGGGAATAGTTCGTAATCTAAAGTTACATTTCTAGTGCCAAAGGCAACTCTCGAACTATAATTCAGTAACTGCTCATATTCTTCCATATTTAAGGAATAGCGACTGGCTAAGTGATATCCAATATTTTGTTGATCTTGAATTTCTTTTCCTTGTGGAAAGGCAACTCCACTATAAAATTCCGAACAACAACCGGAACCATAAGAGAATATACCTATTCGTCGGGGTTTGCTAAAATCTGCATTGTCAATCATGCTAGCTAAGGATAAAAACACCGTCGCTCCCATGATATTCCCTACCTGTTGGCAGTAGACTAATCCTGGCATTACCCGTTTCTGAAAGTCCTCTTCTATATCGGCAGGTTTTGCTCTTTTGAACTTACGCATCATACTTCTGTGAGCGCCTTTAACCATACCTCCAAAGGGAGTATGAAAGCTCAAGTAATCAAAAGTTTCTTGATAATCTACCCCTTCTACCTGTTCTTGATAATGCTGGTAGGCATTTTCACAACAATCTAGGTAAGATAGCAATGATAAATCTGCATCTCCCGCTTCTGAATCTGGGTTGGGTCTACAAGTGTCCATGACTTCATAGCCATAGTAACCATTACATCCTACATCAGCTTGGAAAATTTTAGGAACATCACTGACTAACATAGCTACTGCTCCCGCACCACTACTTGATTCTGCAAAATACCAATCTTGGTTGATAGCCTCTCCTTCCTCTGTAACAATAAAACGGGATATATCAGTTCCTATAACTAAAGCTTTAGCCCCTGGAGATGTTTGGGACAAAATTAAGTTTAATGCCATCTGTAAACCTGCTGTAGATGCATAGCAAGCTTGCTTAATTTCAAACATTCGGCAGTTACGACTTAGCCCCAAATAATCCTGAATATAAGTGCTGATAGACTTGCCAAAATCAATGCCAGATTCAGTACAAGTTATCACCATTTTAATTTGTTGCTTTTCCAGATTGCTGAGGCCATCAATAATAGGTTTGGCTGCATTAATAGCATAAGAAACTGGGTCTTCAAAAGGCATCGCAACTGCTTTCTCTTTCATCATCAGATTATCGAAGCGAGTCATGTCTAACTGACGTGCTTGCCCCAACATTCGCACATCTATTTTAGCTGAACCCCCATATACATTTAGTGCTTCAATTCCAACTTTTGGCATAAATCTACTCCTGTGCTATTAATAAAGCTGTATTAATTCCCCCAAAACCAAAGCTGTTGCTGATCGCATATTTAATCTCAGCTTGAACAGAAGTTTCTTTCACCCAATTTAAACTGGTATCAATGGGATTGACTAAATTTTTGGTAGGATGACAAAAACCAAATTTCATTTGTAATATAGTGGCGATCGCTTCCACTACACCAGCAGCAGTTAGACAGTGTCCAGTTAAAGATTTTGTTGAGTTGAGTAGGCAATGCT
This sequence comes from Okeania sp. SIO2B9, assembly GCF_010672505.1. NCBI lineage: Bacteria > Bacillati > Cyanobacteriota > Cyanophyceae > Oscillatoriales > Microcoleaceae > Okeania > Okeania sp. SIO2B9. Next base: position 2,649 of record NZ_JAAHGK010000117.1, read on the forward strand.
GAAGTCCCGCAGATTTTAAAGCTCCCACTTCTGTTTTGTCACCAAGGGGAGAACCAGTACCGTGGGTATTCACATAATCAATACTCTCTGGTTGAAGGTCTGCCATGGCTAAAGCAGTATTTATAGCCCGCTCTTCACCTTTTTGGGAAGGTTCAGGACTACGGTTCCCATCTAAAGCAAATCCCCAACCCTTAAGTTGACCATGGGATTTAGCGCCCCGTTGTCGAGCGTGGTCAGTGCTTTCTAAAATAACTACTCCACAACCTTCTCCATAAATAAAGCCATCATGGTCTTGGTCAAATGGCCTACAAGCAAGGTCTGGGCGATCGGCGAAACGTTCGCTTCCCATTGCTCCTAAATTCATCAGTGCTTGTAATTCATACCCTGATAGATCGGATAAAGTTCCCAAGGCAATGCAAATATCACTATTCCCCATTAAAATTTGACGGGCAGCATGAATTATAGCAACTCCTCCACTAGCGGAAGCTCCTCCTACACTATATCCCTCGCCTTGAATCTGAAAACACTGGGAAATCAGACCCAATATATCTGTATCCCAAAACGTCAGTCCATAAGTTGGTCGTATAAACTCCTGACGTGAATTATAACGTTGCCAGATTTCTTGCTGATAACGTTGTTGTAAGTTTGAACCACCTACAACTAATCCTACTCGTTCTGGGTTAACTTGGCTGGAGGTGAGTTGAGCATCTTGCCAGGCTTCAGCGACGGCTACTGTTGCTACTTGGGCGCTCTTAGTAGCAGCGCGCAAAAGTCCACTATACTCAGGAAATAGGGTTCTGGTTTCAATATCGGGAATTTCGCCACCAATAAATGGTTTGACGCTTTCACGTCCAGGCTGTTTTAAATAAGCAAATTGAGTTTTCCCTGATAACAGAGCTTCTTTAAAAGTAGCAATTCCTTGACCAATGGAAGTAACAATGCCCATACCTGTTATCTCTATGTTGCTCATTGATAAGCCCTCTAGTTTTGTTAATTCCCATGATTCACTGCTTATAATTTGCTGGCAAATATATCGGCCAGTTCTCCTAGATTGTTGGCTCCTGCTAATTCTATGCGTGGAATATTTAAGGATAAGTCTTCCATGACCATCATTATAATTTCTGCCCTACTTACTGAATCAATGCCTAAATTTTTTAGACTATCAGTTGGTGATAGAGGTACTCTTTCTAATTCTGGTGCTATTTCACAAGTATGTTTTTTGATTATATTAAATATTTGTTCTTTGTTCATAATATTCATTCTCCTGAAAAATCATAATTTTTACTCGATCAGGACTTAGTCATAGTCACCATATCTAGTAGGAGTTAACGGCATTAAATCCCTACAAGTGGCGTATATTTTCATATTTTGCGTAAGTCCTGTTGATTCTTGACTTGTTGAATCATTTTATTTCCTTCCTGGACTGTTAATTCTCCATTAGCTACTCTACTCAATATTGAGCGTAATTTTTCTTTGATTTGTGCTTGTGAATTTCCAGGTAAATAATCTTTTTGAATAGATTCTTTATGCTCTGTGGGGAATTTACTTCCTCCTGTAGAATAAATTTCCTGGGTAATATGTTTGGCGAAATCCAATAAGGTAGGGTAGTCGTATAGTTTAGTAGCTTTTATATTTAAGTTGTAAGTTTTATTGATTTCAGTTATCCATTCTACTCCAACAATAGAATCTAAACCTAAATCCACAAACTTTTTGTCTTCTTCTATTTCACTGATATCCGCATACAAGGCTTCCGCTAATTGTTGCTTCAAAGTTTCTTTGATTTGTAAGAAATTGTTCTGGGAGTCAGTTAATTTTAGAGATTGGTTACTGATAGTTGTTCCAGTTTGGGCAGATGGCGATCGCGACCCATCAAGATTTTTACCTTGAGTTAATAGGGTATCAGCGATATACTTTGCGAAATCTAATAAGGTAGGATAGTCGTATAGTTTAGTGGCCTTTATATTTAAGTTGTAAGTTTTATTGATTTCAGTTATCCATTCTACTCCAACAATAGAATCTAAACCTAAATCTACAAACTTTTTGTCTTCTTCTATTTCACTGATATCTGTATACAATGCCTCTGCTAGACTTTTTTTGAGGGTTTCTTTAATTTGAGTCAAATCTATATTAAAGCTACTCAATTTGGTTATATTTTCTTCAACACCAGCAGCAGGTTGTCCTTGAACTGGCAACTGAGCCAATTTCATTTTCGTGTTGGCTTCTATAACTGGCGCAGTATTTTCTACATCTAGTGATTCTGGAGCTGATAACCTTAGTTTTGGCTGCTGTAATATTATCTGGTCTGTGTCCCTTTGTACTTCCTGTGACTGGATATTTGCTCCATCAAGTTTGACTTTTTCTACAGATGTTATGCTCTTTTTGTCTTGAGTTGTCTGTTGACGAGTATCTTTTATCCAATAGCTTTTTCGTTGCCAAGGATATGTAGGTAACTCTACCTTATTACGGGAATAATCCTGATCGAATCCTAACCAATCAATTTTTATTGCCCGGACATACAATTCCCCTAAACTTTGCAGCATTTGTAACCAGTCTGGTTTCCCCAAACGTAAACTGGACAACCATACTTTTTTTTCTCCCATGAGACACTCACGACCCATACCTAACAGTATCGGTTTTGGTCCTATTTCTAGGAAGATTTCAGCACCTTGTTTGTGCAAAGTTTCCATCCCTTGGACAAACTTTACTGGTTGACGTACATGATTTACCCAATATTCTGCTGAAGCAATACCATCATCTACTTCTTCTCCCGTAACGTTTGATATTAGTTGTATTTTGGGTCGGGTATAGGTGATTTCTTTGGCTACTCTTCCAAATTCTGTTAACATTGGTTCCATCAATGGGGAATGGAAAGCATGAGATACTTGTAGTTTTTTGGTCTTGACTCCTACAGATTCAAATTCACTACAAATCTTGGCTATGGCTGCACTCTCACCTGAAATTACTATACTTTCTGGTCCGTTAACTGCTGCTATTGTTACTTGGGAACTATATTCTTTTATGGCTTCTGTTACTTGAGATTCTGATGCCATTACTGATACCATCTCACCTCCGGAGGGTAACTTTTGCATCAACTTTCCTCGCATGGCTATTAGTTTCAGACCATCTTCTAAACTAAATACTCCTGCTACTGTTGCTGCTACATATTCTCCTACACTGTGTCCCATCACTACATCTGGTCTGACTCCCCATGAAGACCATAATTTGAATAGAGCATATTCCAGGGCAAATAGGGCAGGTTGGGTATAAGCTGTTTGATCTAATAAATCGGAAGTTGACTTTTGTGCATCTTTAGGATATATGATTTCTAATAGAGGTACTTCCAGATAGGGTTGTAAAATTTGGTCACATTCGTCTAAAGCTTGACGGAAAGTGGGTGCTTGTTCATACAGTTGCCTTCCCATATCTACATACTGGGAACCTTGACCTGTAAATAGGAATGCTGTTTTTACGATCTTATTTGGCGACTCTCCAGAATATAGTTGTGTTACTGGTTCTTGTAGTTGGTAGGATTTGAGTTTTTCTAGTAGCTGTTGCTGGTTTTCTACAATAGTAGCTAGACGATGCTTGAAATGTTTACGTCCTGTGTTTGCAGTGTAGCAAATGTCTGCAATTTCTAATTCCTGATTAGTTTCTATATAATTTTGATAATTTGCTACCAGTTGTGTCAGTGCTTCTGAAGTTTTTGCTGAGAGAGTTAATAGATTAGTTGGACGCTCTGGAGAATTTTCTTGTTTAATTTGTTCTGGAGCTTCTTCCAAGATTATATGAGCGTTTGTGCCTCCAATACCAAAGGAACTAACCCCCGCTCTACGAGGAGTTCCATTAGTCTTCCATTCGGAAAGAGTGGCATTAACATATAAAGGACTATTAACAAAATCTATTTGAGGGTTAGGTTCTTCAAAATGTAGGGTTGGTGGTATTAATTTATGTTTGAGAGCTAAAACAGTTTTTATCAGTCCTGCTACTCCTGCCGCTGCATCTAAATGACCCATATTACTTTTTAGGGAACCAATGGCACAGAAACCTTTCTTTTCTGTGCTATACTTAAAAGCTTGAGTCAGAGCTGCAATTTCCACCGGGTCTCCCAACTCTGTCCCTGTGCCATGAGCCTCTATATATGAAATTGTCTCTGGATCTATTCCTGCAACAGCATGAGCTTCGGCAATAACTGCTGCTTGACCTTCTATGCTAGGTGCAGTGTAGCCGACTTTCAAGGAACCATCATTATTAATTGCCGATCCCTTGATTATGGCCTGGATAGAATCACCATCCGCGATCGCGTTATTGAGGCGCTTGAGAAGTACGACCCCCACACCATCACCTGTTATTGTCCCCTTGGCTTGAGCATCAAAAGTTCGACAGTGGCCATCAGGAGAGAAAATCATCCCCTCTCGATATAAGTGTCCAGATTTTTGGGGAAGTTGAATCGAGACACCACCTGCCAGAGCTAGATCGCATTCCCCATTGAGTAAACTTTGACAAGCTGTATGGACGGCAACCAAGGAAGTTGAACAAGCAGTTTGAACGTTGACTGCTGGTCCTCTTAAATTGAGTTTGTAAGCGACACGAGTTGCCAAGAAATCTTTATCACTATTAATCATTAATTGATAAGAGTTCAATTGATTATCGTAATCAAGACTTGGATAAAGATTCTTCAATAAGTAGTGGTTCATGCCACTACCAGCATAAACTCCTATCAAACCTTCATAAGTATCTGGATCGTAACCACCTTTTTCTATAGCTTCCCAAGCACATTCAAGAAATAAACGTTGTTGTGGATCTATACATTCAGCTTCCTTACGACTATAACTAAAGAAACTAGCATCGAACATATCAATGTCCGACATCATAGCACGGGCTTTTACATAGTTAGGATTATTTAGTAATTCTGCTTTAACACCAGATTCTAGTAATTCTTCCTCTGAAAAAAAAGAGATACATTCAACGCCATCCTGAAGATTCTGCCAAAATTTATCGGTGTCTTCAGCTTGTGGAAAACGACCAGACATACCAATAACTGCTATCCCTAAATCGTCTATTAAATTTTCTTCATCTTGTGGATTCATTTTTTTATATTTTTTAATACATTAATTAACTAGCTATTTTGTTCGAGAATTAATTAAATAAAATGAAATAATAAATCAGCATAATTAATCTTTGAATTGATAGCGAGAACGATGTTTTTGTCTCCGTGCAAGTCTTTGTTTCATCATGCTTTTACCTTCTTTTAAGTTAGTATCACGAATATTTCGTGCTTCCTCGCTATCAGTTTTACTAATACTTTCACCTTTTATATGCTGACTCAAATAATAAATAGTTGGATATTTTAAAAGTTCTACTACTTGCAGCTCTATTTTAAATATTTCTTTAAGTTTACCACTTACCTGTATCAAGAGTAAAGAGTTTCCGCCTACTTCAAAAAAATTATCGTGAATGCCTACTTTTTCTAGTTTAAGCACTTCTTGCCAAACCTTAGCAATCTGTTGTTCTGTTTCAGATTTAGGTACGACATATTCAGTATGAGAACGATTAATGTCGGGGTTGGGCAACTTTTTCCGGTCTACTTTACCGTTGGGTGTTAATGGTAGGGAGTCTAACAACACAAAAGTTGATGGAACCATATACTGAGGTAGTACCTGTTCCATAAAAGTGCGTAGTTTAGGAACTAGCTGCTGAGATAATTTACTCTGTAAAGGATTATTGCTGTAAACAGTCCAAGGTTTTTGCTCCCTATTTTCTGTTGGTAGTAGGGGTAATCCATTATTTATTGGTGCAGATGATTTTTGCCAAAAGACAACATCGTAGCAATCGGAATTGAGAGCTGACCAAGTAATGTAGCTTTTATAAGCCAACTTATCAGCCAAATTCCAAAAATCTTCAGGCTCTATCCATGATACCTCCCACAAACCTGGTTTCTCCCACAAACCCGGTTTCTTGGAGAAACCGGGTTTGTTTGTCTTTACCAAAGCTTTACGTAAATCTTCAACCTTAACAAATTCATTTTTTCTTTTCAATAGTCCCTCAAGCTTTACTTGGGTTTGGAGCCGTGCATTGGGAATATCTTTAATTATGAGCATCTCTGGCTGTTTTTCTGCCAAAATTTCCTGGACAGATAATAATGTCAGTTCCTCCTGCTGCCAATTCAGCAATTCAGGGCTGCAACTAGGGGACAAAACTTCCTTTCCTATATGAAGAATCACATCATATCGGAACTTGGTAATCTCATTATCAGCACGACTACGCTTAAGCTGAATCTCTATCTGACTAATCTGGGGTAAATACTGCTGTAGCGCTTGGAAAAAGTCTGGATCTATTACCAGTTCCTCTTCTTCTTTTAATTTTTTTTGTACCCGCTGCCATAAATCTTCTACTTTTTGCTCGTCGGCAGCTTGGCTCAATAATAGATCGGTATGGAATGTTTCTAGTAGTCGTAAACTCCGCACATCTCCAATAAAGATTGTGCCACCCGGTTCCACTAATTTAATTGCATTTTCCAATACCCCTACTAAATATTCAATACTAGGAAAATACTGGACAACTGAGTTGAGAATTACAGCATCAAAAGATTCTTGCTCTAAGGCTTTAAAGTCATTGGCAGGCTGATTGTAGACTTGTACATGAGACAAATCTCCCTCTAATGTTTTTAATTGTGCCTCGACATAGGAAATAGCTTTTTCGGAAATATCTGTACCATAATATTTGGAAGTGTGGGGAGCTTTTCCTGACGCTTGTTGCCCGTCATCTGGATTTTCTCAGCATTGATGACAATCACGTTGTCACCCATGTCCATATGCGGTGTGAAGGTCGCTTTATGTTTGCCGCGCAGGCGGCTCGCCACGATCGACGCAAGACGACCCAGAACGATGCCTTCAGCATCAATCAG
>NZ_JAAHGK010001170.1:0-2409 GCF_010672505.1 Okeania sp. SIO2B9
TTTTAACCTGTTGATGGAAAATGTCTTTAGCCATTGTCAAGAATTTAGAATTTAGAATGCGCGAATTTAGAATTACCTCTTCTTATAAATAAGAGGATTGGATCAAAGGATTTTTTTTCTTTTTTCTCCATTCATGGAGATGCTTTATACCTGAATTTTTCGGTAAATAATTTTTATAATAGACATCTCCTCCAAAAGAGGGAATAGGGAATAGAAAATAGGGAACAGGGAACAGGAAAGAATAATTAATAATTTTTGGATAATGATTGATTTTATTTTTGATTTTTGGAGATGTCTAATAAAGGAAAAAGGAGTAAATATATAGCAATCCGCGCAACAGAAATCTACTCCTGTCTCCTGACTCCTTCTTCTAAACATATCGCGTTAAATTCACTCGATAACGTTCTTTTTTCGTAATCGCAATATCCCCTACTTCTAACCTTCCTTTTCCTCGAATAGCAATTAAATCTCCAGTTTTCACAGTATAACTTGCCTGACTAACTTCCTTCCAATTTACCCGCACATCTCCCCCTTCAATAAAATCAACCATTTTACTGCGAGACATTCCAAAACCAGCAGAAGCAACTGCATCTAATCTCATCGAAGCTTCCACAGTTGTTAACTCTTTCTTTTTCGGTTCTCTTATTCTTAAATCACTCAATTCTAGAGGTTTAACTTTAACAGGAACAGACCGAACTTGTTGCAGATTCATTTCTAAATATTCCACCAATTCAGGCACTACTATTACCTGAGCGCCACGTTCTCCCAAAACAATAATATCCCCAGTTTTTTCTCTGACAATTCCCGTACCTAACATGGAACCAAGAAAATCTCGGTGAGTCGCAGTATCAAACAGAAAATTTCCCTCAATATTAATAGCTGTTAATTCCACACTCGAAGTATCAATAGGCAAATCTGAACGAGCGATCGCTAATCTTTTTCGTTCCGCTTGAGGATAACCACCCCAGGAAACTAATTCTACTTCTGTCAACTTTTGAAAAATTGCTTCCGACTCAAATATTTCTGGCGGTGATAAAAAATCACTCTGAGTAATTTCCCAAGTTCTGATAGCTTGTTCTGCTAGATCGATGATGCGAGTGATAGTTTCGCGATTTTCAATTCCTTTGAGAAGTTCTTCTTTTGGTAACATAATTTTTTTGCTGAATAAATTTATTTCACAGGAGTCAGGAGTCAGGAGTCAGGAGTCAGGAACAATGAGAGTGATAATTACAGCAGATTCGGTCGTATATGAGGTACAAATATTAATGTTTGCTAACACAAAACTTTCCTACGAAATACTCCGCAAACGCTAATATATGTCTGTAGTGCGGGCAAAATGCCCGCGACCGGATTTGATATAACCCGATTTCAAATAAGAAGGAATTAAGTAATCAGAACTTACGCAGGGACTCTATATATAGCAAGGGCGTTAGCGGAGCTTTGCGTTAGCAAATGCCATTCGCCCTTACCGAAAAACTTCCTTCTTCTTCCCTCCTGACTCCTGAGGACTGACTCCTGACTCCTAATTTGCAGTATATCCTTGAATATTTTCTGGTTTAAACTGATATAAAGTCCGAGTTGCTAGACGGATCAGAGCTTCTGAACCCTGAACAACAATCAAATACTTACCAGCATTAAGGCGGTTACGATAGGGAACAGCATCACCACCACCAAAAATCAAACCCACTCCACCACCAACAAAAGTTCCACCCATTGCACCAGAAATAGCCCCCAATATACCACCAATAAAATGATTACCAAATTCCCCTGCCCAGGCAAAAGTATTCAATCCCGTAATCAGACTAAAAGTAACACCAGCAGCAAAACCAAAAGGTGCAAGCCAAGTAACCATTTGTTTTGCTTGTTTACGGGCCTGCTCATTAGGATCGATTAGGCCATATTCATCAGCAGTTTTATAGCCCCGGCCCAATATTGCCACTTGCTTCATTGGCAAGTCTTGTTTTTCCAAAGCAGAATAGGCAGATTCAGCTTGAATGCGGTCTGATAATACAGCAACGAGATAATTCATAAAATTCGATCGAAGCAATCTAAAATATTTCTGACAATCAATAAAATTATAGGCCCATACTGGTACTCTGAAGGTAAGGTTAAGTCAGCAGTTAATGTTTTTGCTAAATAAACATTATTAATTACAATTTATAGTCTGGCAAAATCTCCTGCTGTTTGAAAAACTCAAAAATCAAACTGAAGCGAAAGTTTCAGTAGGTAAAACAGTCACATAATTCAATTATTCAACTAATTTCCTATGCCAAATCTAGAAAACGAGAAATTACTTTGGCCAGACAAGTTGGAATGTTTTTGATGCGACAACATACTGATTTAAGTCTGCCAAAAATTGGGGAGTTTTTTGGTGGAAAGGACCATACAACTATATATAACAGTTGTATG
>NZ_JAAHGK010001171.1:0-2409 GCF_010672505.1 Okeania sp. SIO2B9
TAAGATTGCTTGAATAAATTTAAAAACAATGAAAGAAAAAAAATATCTAGATTCTATTGAATTTTATTAATTTTGCCAGATCAAATGTTTGAGAGTTATGAGAGCAATATTTCCCTAGCTAGAGTATAGATTAAAAACTACTGAGGTTATTTTAATAACCGTTTACTTTATCTTAATTAGGGTTGACACTATAACTTAATTTCTAGTATAACCTAAAATCAATTTATTAAAAGCATACTAATTTCTCATTACTTCATTAAATTACATTTTATTGTGTAGATCATCTGTTGAATATTCCTAGAGTAGAAATAATAAGTCACTAATAAATCGTCTTTCTTATCCATCTTTTGGATTTAATCAAAAAAATTAACTGGATATAGAGACAAGAGATTCATCCATAGAAAAATAAAGCTTTTATTCATGCCAATTGATTTGATTAATGGGATAATAATTTGTGACTTTTGACTTCCACGAAGCGGTTTACTAGAAGACAAAATCAATTTCAGTTATTAAGTTTCCAAAAATACTCCTATGGAACGGAACTTTTGATAACGTTGTTTTCGGCGTTCCTGACTGCTGATCTTAGTTAATTCTTCTATATTGCTAACTATGGCCTTTTTGAGGTTTTCTGCTGCCTGTAATGGGTTAGCATGAGCCCCACCATTTGGTTCTGGAATGACATGATCGATAATCCCTATATTTTTTAAATCCCAAGAGGTTATTTTTAAAGCATCTGCTGCTTGAGAAGCTTTACCGGCATCTTTCCAGAGAATTGCTGCACAAGCTTCAGGACTAGCAACTGTATATACAGAATGTTCTAACATTAGTAGGCGATCGCCCACTCCAATCCCTAACGCTCCACCTGAACCACCTTCTCCAATCACCGTACAAATTATTGGTACATCCAGATGAAACATTGCTCGTAAATTGTATGCTATCGCTTCTCCTTGTCCCATTTTTTCAGCTTCTATACCTGGCCATGCACCAGGAGTATCGATAAATGTCAAGATTGGCATTCCAAAGCTATTGCCATGTTCCATTAACCTCATTGCTTTGCGGTACCCTCCTGCTGAGGCCATACCGAAATTACGGGCTACATTATCTTTCGTATCTCGTCCTTTTTGATGACCAATAATTATAATTGGCCTTCCATCTATCCTGGCCAAGCCTCCTACTATTGCTGGATCGTCACTACCACCACGATCGCCATGTAACTCGATCCACTCATCACAAATAGCTTGGATATAATCCAGAGTGCTTGGTCGCCTTGGGTGGCGGGCCAACTGTAGTTTCTGTACAGGGGAAAGACCATTAAAGATTTCTTGACGTAGTTGAGTTGCTTTTGCTTCTAGTTGGCTAATTTGCTCAGAGACATCTACACTACTACAGTCTTTAGCTAGTTCGCGAATCTGATTTATACGGTTTTCTAATTCTGCTAGAGGCTTTTCAAAATCTAGGAGAATTTTACGTTCTGATTTGGGCACACCGAGTTTTTATTTTAGGTTCTATATTAACATTGTTAAGTTTACCACAGTTCATCAGTTTTTTTTGACTACTCCCCACTCCCCACTCCATTACTCAACAAAATGTAGAAAAGTTTTTGAGAAATGGTATAATTCCAGCTTAGGTGCGATAATGAGCTAATAACTCATAGCTGATAGCTGATAGCTGACCGCTGAATGCTTACATTTTATTCTGGTCCAACAATTGAAATATAGGGTTCAATGAAATACTTACTAGCAACTTCTTGTGCCTCAGCAGTAGTTACCATTGTCAGATTTTCTTGAAATTTAGCGTCAAATTCTATACCCAAACCTAAAATTTCATACCATCCTAAAATTTGAGCAATTTGTGAGTTTGTTTGTTTACCTAAAGCATATTGACCTAATAATTTGTTTTTGGAGACTTGTAATTCTTCTGAGCTAAGTTGGTTATTCACTAAGCGCTCCACTTCTTCTCTTAATCCTGCTTTAGCGATCGCTGTATTTTCTGCAGCGGTTCCTATATAAACTGTAAAGTTGGAGATATCTAGACGGGTAGGATAAAAAGCAGATATATCATAAGCTAAACCTCGTTTTTCTCTCAGTTCAACAAATAAGCGACTTGATAAACCATTACCCAAATAAGTATTAATTAATTTGAGAGGAGCATAGTCAGAACTGTTAACATTTGCGGCTAAATAACCAAGCATAATAATTGATTGTTGAGTTTCTTGGTATGTTGTTGCTTTTGATGGTTGGGGAGTTATACTTGGTAAGTTTAAAGTTATCGGGGGTGTTTCTGGTTGTTGCCAATCTCCTAATGTTTGTTCAACTAAATTAATTGCTTTGGCATTTGTAATATTACCTACTATAGATATGATTATATTATCTGGACGGAAGTGAGTTTGATGAAATTCTTGAAGATCGG
>NZ_JAAHGK010001172.1:0-2404 GCF_010672505.1 Okeania sp. SIO2B9
ATTACCGCAATACAATTAATGATTCTGTGAATTTATTTATGACTGGGAAGAAACTAAATGGTTGATAGTATGGCAGAAACACTGAAGCAATAAAACTATCACAAACGATTTAGGATTGCTATAGTAATCGAAGGAAAGGTGAGAATATATCAAAAGCTTAAAATTCAGACAACGCCAGATTTTCCCTTCTTCTTTCTTCCTGATAATTAATTATAGTAATCGAAGGAAAGGTGAGAACATATCAAAAGCTGAAAACTCAGACAACGCCAGATTTTCCCTTCTTCTTTCTTCCTGATAATTAATTATAGTAATCGAAGGAAAGGTGAGAACATATCAAAAGCTGAAAACTCAGACAACGCCATATTTTCCCTTCTGCCTTCTGCCTTCTGCCTTCTGCCTTCTGCCTTCTTCCTTCTTCCTTCTTCCTTCTTCCTTCTGCCATACTATCAACCATTTAGTTTCTTCCCAGTCATAAATAAATTCACAAAATCATTAATTGTATTGCGGTAATCCCTCAAAGTTTTATCAACCCAATCTCGATCGTTACTATCTGCATAAATATGTACTAAGGGTTCTCCAGCATCCGGTAAAACTAATACCCAATTATCATTTTGATGATTAATAATCTTTACTCCATCAGTTAATTCTAATTTTTCTGGAGAATTAGTTTCTACTAAATACCGCATTAACGCTCCTTTCACTTTCCAAGGACAACGTACTTTATAGGAACGATGAGTAACAGCAGGAATATCCGCACTGATTTGTCCTAAAGAGCGCTCTTGAATAGTCAACATTTCTATTACTTTAGCGATACAAAACATTGCATCAAAACCAGGATGTAATTTAGGAAAAATAAATCCCATATCACCACTCCCACCTAATACCACATTATGATTAATTTGACAAGCCTCCATTAATGCCGTGGGATTTGCTTTTGTCCGAATCACATGACTATCGTGACGACGAGCAATTTGCTCTACTGCCGCAGAAGCATTTATTGGTACTACTACCGAACTGCGCGGATGAGCGGTTAACATTAAATTGACCATTAGTGCAGTTAACATTTCACCACGAATAGCAGAACCAGTTTCATCTACTAATATTAATTGTTCTCCATTTGCTGTTACTTGAACTCCTACATTTGCTTGTAAAGCTTCTACCACCCGACCTAATTGGTCTAATAAACTCTCTTTTTCTTCTTGCCCTAAAGAAGTCTCTTTTAAGCTCGCATTTAAAACTACAGCATCACAACCAAATTTAGCTAATAATTGTGGTAATACTGCTCCAGAAACACCATAACAATAATCAATTACTACTTTAGATTTACTATAGCGAATTGCCTCAGAATTAAGCAGATTTTCAAAGCCTTTGCTATAAGCATCTAATACTTCATGGCGATAAACCACATTGCCAATTTCTGGAATTTGTACTCGCCGTAAATCTTCTTTAAAATATGCTCCCTCTATCTTTTTTTCCTTCGCTTTAGAAAGATTAATTCCTTGAGAATCAAAGATTTCAATTAATATTTGGTCTGAGCGGTTAGGAGAAAGACGTACATGAATACCACCTACAAGATTCATAGTTGGTAAAATTGTTCTGGCAATAGGAATTGCAGTAGATTCTAAATTTATTACGTTCACTCCAACTGACATTAAACCAGCAATTAAAGACCGAGAAACCATCCGAGATATACTGCGTTGGTCGCGAGAAGCTGATATTGTTGAACCAGGTTTTAAAGTAGAACCATAAGCTGCTCCTAACTTCACCGCAAATTCTGGAGTAATATCTATATTTGCTAATCCCTGCACCCCTCGTTGTCCAAACAAATTTCTCTTAGCAGTTGTTCCCCAAATCAAATTAATATTCAGGGTAGCTCCAGATTCTACTTTTTTACTAGGCCATACTCTAACATTGGGACTAATTTGAGCCTCTTCTCCTACAGTAGATAATGAACCAACCACAGCACCTTCTAATACCTGAGCACGACGGTCTATCCGCGCACCTCGACAAATTACACAAGCTCTTAAATTTGCATCCTCTCCCACCAGTGCTCCATTCCAAATAATTGGCCGCTTCACATCAGCATCTGCACCAATTGTCACATTATCTCCAATCACACTACCTGCTTCAATCTGCACTCTTGGGCCAATTCTACAGTTATCTCCGATTAAAGCTGGTGTCTCAACTTTAGCTGTCCGGTCAATATAAGTATTTTCTCCTGTCCAAAGTCCGGGCGATCGCTCTTGATAAGCAAAATCAAGTTTTACTGTATGTTGAAGTGCATCATATTGAGCTTCCCGATAGGCATCTAAATGTCCGACATCACACCAATAACCTTCTGCTATATAGCCATACATTGGCTCATTTTTATCTAACAATAAAGGAAATAATTCTTTCGAGAAAA
>NZ_JAAHGK010001173.1:0-2399 GCF_010672505.1 Okeania sp. SIO2B9
AAGCGTCTGCCAATGAAGATTGGCAGACGCTTTAAATTTTGCTAAATCTTCAGGTTCATCACCCTTTTTTATATACTTCACTTATTCAAAATCTCCCGCCGACGCATCAATATATCTGCTCTGACAAATTCTGGTTCATCAGTACCTATTTCTTTCTCAATTTCTAGCCGTAGTTGTCTAGCTGACTCAAGATTTCCACTATCTATTAATCGAAATAATTCCATCAATTTTTCCTTGATTTGTTGTGGACGTTCGGAAACTTTCATCAAGTCTTCTAAAATACGATTACTATCTCTACCGAACGAACTAGAAGGATGTTTGACAACAATATTATCATCTATTTTTTCTAAAATATAAACGCTATTCGGTTTGATTTGACTGATAACTTGTGGGGAATGAGTAGTAATAATAAATTGACAGTTAGGAAATGTTTCTGTTAGTTTAGGAATTACTTCACGCTGCCAAGCAGGATGTAAATGTTGTTCAATTTCATCTATTAATACCACACTATTTGCTTTTAAGGGATCGCCTAAACTTGGATTAGCTATTGCTAAACGTCTGGCTAAGTCACCTACTAATGTTAATAAGCTTTTTTCTCCATCAGATAGTTGTTGAATATCAAGTTCTTGGTCTTGTTTTTTTATTGTCATTCTTGGGTAAGGTTTGCGACGGACTCTAATATCAGAAAAGTCATTTTTTCCTAATATAGAATAGATAGATTTTCTGACTGCTTCAAGTTGGCGATCGCGATATTTTATATCATCTCGAAGTTCTTCATTTTCGGTTTCTTCTATTACTCTAAACCATTTGAAAAAGCTATCAAAATTAATTTGTATTCCATCAAGTGCTTGTTCATAACCATCAACTTGTTTGAAAGAGTAGTCTTCAACTTCAATTTCTAAAGGTACACTAAGTACAGAACGATTAACAGGATAGTAAACAATTAGAGGAATATCAAGTTGAGAATTATTTTTCAATTTAGTACGAATATCATCTACTATTGATGGTGATTTTATAGATATTCCCCAACCTCCACCGTTGTTTTGAGCTAAACCTATTTGATTTTCTAAACCATCAATTGAAAAGATAATTTCACAGTCAGTTGTTTCATATCCATTTTTAATATCCTCTTCGCTAAAACGTCTTCCTTTTGATTTATCTATAAAATCATCTAAAGCTAAATCCTGTATTGTCCTTTTTGGTTCATACTGAATTCTAGATAAAAGCCAAGAAAAGAGAATTGCTATACAATCTAAAATACTAGATTTCCCTACTCCATTAATTCCAATAAATACAGTAGGTTCTGTAGTAACAAAATCAATAGTTAAATTCTTTATTCCTCTAAAACAATTAATTTCTAAACGTTTAATTTTCATCAGTTATAAAATAGAAGTTTTCATATAGTCATCATATAAAATTCAGATAATTAGTATATCCAAGTCATTGCGACGGTCACTCCGTGGAAGGAAGCAATCTCCTAAAACCTTGAGATTTTTTCCTATCGTCGCAATGACGAATCGCACACCAGATTCTATATCAGAAATAATTCGTGAAAAAAAAATTGTAGGCATTCAGTCCCCAAACCCAAATGAGATTTGAAAACCAAACTCCTACAAGCAAATACTATAACATAACTCCAGTAGGGCGTATTAATGAAATGTAATGCACTGCCTATCCTTAATATTTCGGTGCGTTACACTCCGCTAAGATACCCTACTTCTCCCCCCTTTCAAAGGCAGCAGGGGGGTATATTACCCTCTAATAATAAAGTCTTCAACTTCAAGCAATGCTCCATTACTCAAAGTGGCGAACTGAGCGCCATCACCAAAACCACCAGCATTACCATTAGGGTTGTAGAATAAAGCACCATTATTACTGTTGTAAACAATAACTGCTTCAGAAGTTGCAGCAGCATTATTACTGGTAACAGTGGTAAATTCTGTTGCGATACTGTTAATGGCAGTAAATGTAGTTCGATCCAACAGAATTTTATCTTGACCGACAACAAAATCAGTAATTTCATCCACACCAATATCATCAGCATCAAATTCCTGATTTGTGGCAAAGATAAAACGGTCAATACTAGCACCACCAGATAGAGTGTCGTTTCCACTTCCACCATTGAGGCGATCGCGTCCTTGACCACCATTCATCTCATCGTCCCCATCCCCTCCAAAGAGATGGTCAAAACCAAGACGACCTTCTAAAACATCATCGCCATCCTGACCATAGAGGGAATCATTACCACGACTGCCAATAATTGAGTCGTCACAACCACCACCAACAAGAGTGTCATCTCCTGCTAGACCTGTGATGGTATCATCTCCAAAGTTGCCGTTGAGAGGTTCATCTTCTGGAGTACCAAAAATTTCTTGAGCAACTGCATCAACAATAGTGAC
>NZ_JAAHGK010001174.1:0-2398 GCF_010672505.1 Okeania sp. SIO2B9
TTTTATCATTTTCTTTGTGGGTTTAATACCCCACCGTCTACACGGTGTTCAAAATTACTTGGGGTTAGAATCCCCATGTAATTTTCCTCCTGTCTCCTGTCTCCTGTCTCCTGTCTCCTTCTTCAATGGTTGCTATTTGCCATTTCCTATTTACTTTTCCCTAAAAGTCTAATGCCAAATTCATTTCTAAATTGCATAGAACAATATTTTAATCAGAGTTGACTTGAAATTAAGACAGACAAATTAATAAATTTGATAATTCTGTGCAGTCTCATATATAGCAGTGGAAGGAAAGGTTAAGAAAGATCGAGAACTTAAAACTCAGAGAAAGTAATTTTTTTCCTGCTTCCCTTTTCCTGGTTACTTCTTCTTTCTTTCTTACTTAAGATTAAGACAGAAAAATTAATAAATTTGATAATTTTGTGCAGTCTCATATATAGCAGTGGAAGGAAAGGTTAAGAAAGATCGAGAACTTAAAACTCAGAGAAAGTAATTTTTTTCCTGCTTCCCTTTTTCCTTCTTCCTTCTTTCTTTCTTACTTAAGATTAAGACAGAAAAATTAATAAATTTGATAATTTTGTGCAGTCTCATATATAGCAGTGGAAGGAAAGGTTAGGAAATATCGAGAACTTAAAACTCAGAGAAAGTAATTTTTTTCCTGCTTCCCTTTTTCCTCTTCCCTCTTCCCTCTTCCTTCTTCCTTCTTCCTTCTTCAAAAAATCTATAATGCAAGATAAATAAACTTAGTTTTGATTTTATAACCTCAAATTCAATGAATAAAATTATAGTCGGTCTTTCTGGTGGAGTTGATAGTTCCACAACCGCAGCAATACTACATCATCAAGGATATCAAGTTGAGGGTTTAACTCTTTGGTTAATGAAAGGAAAAGGTCAATGTTGTTCCGAGGGAATGGTCGATGCCGCTCATATTTGTGAACAGTTAGGTATTCCCCATCATATTGTGGATAGTCGCGATCTATTTCAGGCAAATATTGTTGATTATTTAGTAACAGGATACAGTGCTGGAATTACTCCACTACCTTGTTCTCAATGTAATAAAGCTGTGAAATTTGGCCCGATGCTGGCTTATGGTCGTGAAAAATTGGGTATTGACAAAATTGCCACGGGGCATTACGCACGAATTGATTATGATTCACAGAGCGATCGCTATCAATTAAAACGTGCTATTGACCGTAATAAAGACCAGTCTTATTTTCTGTACGATTTAACACAGGACTTATTAGCTGGTTCCGTATTTCCTCTAGGAAAAATGGTGAAAAGTGAAACCCGACGCATTGCAGCAGAATATGGTTTGAAAACTGCTGATAAACCAGAAAGTCAGGATTTATGTCTAGTGGAAGCTAGCGGTTCGATGCGGGCATTTTTGGATAAATATATTACTCCTCATCAAGGTGAAATAGTTGACCAAGAGGGACGAGTGTTAGGACTCCATGATGGTGTCCATCATTATACAATTGGCCAAAGAAAAGGTTTAGGAGTTTCGGCCCCTCATCCTTTATATGTAATTGATTTAGACCCAGTGATGAATCGGGTAATAGTGGGCGATCGCGACAGTGCGTCAAAAATGGAGTCCACTGTGAAGTTAGTTAATTGGGTTTCTATTGTCCCACCAACTATACCTATACGAGGGGAGGTGCAAGTGAGATATCGTAGTTTACCTGTAGCAGCAAATATTATTCCTTTGGGTAT
Organism: Okeania sp. SIO2B9; assembly: GCF_010672505.1. Taxonomy (NCBI): domain Bacteria; kingdom Bacillati; phylum Cyanobacteriota; class Cyanophyceae; order Oscillatoriales; family Microcoleaceae; genus Okeania; species Okeania sp. SIO2B9. Next base: position 1,711 of record NZ_JAAHGK010001174.1, read on the forward strand.
TAATGAGGAGAAACCACAGGATGGTTTTCGAGTTAAGTTAATGTTTGAAGAGGCAGTTTTTGGTATAACTCCTGGACAAGCTGCTGTTTGGTATGAGGGAGATATTTTGTTAGGTGGAGGGATAATTGAAAAGGAGGAGTAAGTGTTAGTTTGTTGTCTGGATTTTAGTTGATTATTGAAGTTGAAAATCCAGACGACTAAATTATCTATTAGCAGATTTCTTAAATTTTGCTTTGTGGGAATTTTTTTAAGGGTAAAACTAGAATAAATATGGGTTCCTCTGGAATTTTTTTGACGGTCGGAGGGGAAAATATAGAAATAGTAAATTTTCCATCAGTGGGTTTCCCAGATTTTGCCGAACTGCCAATTTTTTCAGGGGATCAAGTCAGAGTAAGCATGAGTTTATCTGAAGATTTGTTGATGGTCAGAAGGGAAAATTCAGGAGTAGTAGATTTTCCATCATTGGGTTTCTCAGATTTTGCTGAACTGCCAATTTTTTCTGAAGATAAGGTCAGGGTAAGCATGATTTATTCTGGAAATTTTTTGATGGTTAGAGGGGAAAATTCAGGAGTAGTAGATTTTCCATCATTGGGTTTCTTAAATTTTGTCGAACTGCCAATTTTTTCAGGAGCTAAAGTCAAAGTAAGTCTAATTTTCTCTGAATATTTCTAGATTTTCACCTTTGAGA
>NZ_JAAHGK010001175.1:0-2398 GCF_010672505.1 Okeania sp. SIO2B9
AAATATTTTGAAGAAGGAAGGAAGAAAAAATGGATGGGGACTCAAACCCCGACCAATTCTAAACACCACGGGTGACAGTTAGGTATTAAACCCAAAATAAAAAGATAATTGATGAAGGAATAATTCAAGAATTAACTATAATGAATAACATCCTCATAATTAGGATGCAAAAATAACTCCAAAAAATTTATGTTACCTTTTATTCGTTCAGACCTTAGTAATCTTAAAGCTTATACACCTCATCCTGGTGGAAGTTCAGAAATTCCTTTAGATAGACTAGATACTAATGAATGTCCTTATGATTTACCAGATAATTTAAAACAAAAGTTAGCTGCAAATTATCAAGAATTAATTGAAACAAACCGTTATCCAGATGGCAGTCATTTCCAACTTAAAGAAGCCATAGCTCAATATGTAAATGAAGCAACTCCATCAGCTAATATTTCTGCCGATAATATTTCCGTTGGTAATGGCTCAGATGAGTTAATTCGTTCTATTTTAATTGCTACTTGTTTAGGGGGAGAAGGTTCGATTTTAACTGCTACTCCTACTTTTTCTATGTATTCTATTCTTGCCAAAACTCTTGGTATTCCCATAGTCAATGTTGGTAGAAATGAGGAAAATTTTGAAATAGATATTTCTGCAGCTCAAGATGCTATTAATCAAAGAAAAAATTCCACTATAAAAGTAGTATTTGTTGTTAATCCAAACTCTCCTACAGCTAATGCTTTAACTACTACAGAATTAGAATGGTTGTTTAGTTTACCTGAAGAAATTATGGTAGTAATTGATGAAGCCTATTTTGAGTTTAGTCAGACTACTGTAGCTGAACAATTAAAACAACATCCCAATTGGGTGATTTTAAGAACATTTTCTAAAGCTTTTAGATTAGCTTCCCTCCGTGTAGGATACGCGATCGCTCATCCAGAAGTTATTATTAATTTGGAAAAAGTTCGCCTTCCTTATAACTTACCAAGTTTTTCTCAATCTGCGGCTAAATTAGTGCTTACCCATAGACAAGATGTACTATCTTTTATACCGGAAATTTTGACAGAAAGAACTAAGTTATTTGATAGTTTTGGCGAAATTTCAGCTCTACAAGTTTGGGAAAGTACGGCTAATTTCTTTTATGCCAGACTTACAGATCAAGGGTTAAGTTTATTAGGAGAAAATCTGTCTCAAGAAGAAGGTTTAAATAATTTGATGCAGCAACTTAAAAATCATGGGACTTTAATTCGTCATACAGGTGGTGGTTTAAGAATTACGGTAGGAACTCCTGAAGAAAATCAGCGTACAATTGAGAGAATTAAAGGTATTTTTTCAACAATTAATAATTAATAATTAATAATTAATAATTAGGGCTTGCTGATTAAATCTAAAAGCATTGACATATAAAGGTTGAGCGCATTTTTTAGTTAAAAAAAGTCCAAGCTTAATGGTCCTAATGGTTCAAAAAATTAGCATCTTAGGCAATTGTCTTAACATCAAGTCATTTCAGTTATCAGTTAGCCTCCTAAGGCGGGAACTGCGTTAACAGTACCTCTAGCTGTTTGCGCAGCATTCCGTAGGAAAGCCTGATGCTTGAAATATGGAATATTCTCTTTTCTCTTAGTCCATTGGATATGGGGCAGGAAACCTGCGCCATCCCACCCTTCGGGAAGCTCCGCTTTTTCCTACGGAATGCTTCCCTACGGGATGCTGCGCAAACGCAAACATGTCGCGCAGCGTTAACGGAGTTGTGCGCCAGCAAAACGACTGCTTTTTATCCTCTCAAAAGGGGAGGTTATTGACCAGAATTTTTCGGTCATTATGTTTCAAAATTGTAACTATAGTCGGCAGAATGAGTATGAAGAGTTAATCGGTTAGTTATGGATAAATTTCTCACTCATGTACCGTAGTATCAGGCATTATTGTGCCATGCAAATTTGTATGAGTTAGGTCTACATTCTTTAAATCAGCTTCAGTTAAGTCAGCTTGACTTAGAGATGCCTTATATAAATTGGCCTTCCGCAAAGATGCTTTTTTGAGATTTGCTCCACTTAATGAAGCCAAACGCAGGTCTGTCTCTCGTAACGAAGCGCCCTCTAAACAAGCCTCTCGCAAAGAAGCTTCCCGAAAATCTGCCTCACGAAAGTCAGCCCCACTTAAATTTGCTTTAGTTAAGTCTGCTCTGTAAAAGTCTGCTTCACGAAATTCTGCCGACCCTTTAACTTGAGCCTCACTTAGATCTGCATCTATCAATGAAGCACGATTCATTCTAACATCAGTTAAGTCTGCTCCTCTGAGGTTAGCTCCTCGTAGGTCTGCTTTTTCGAGAGAAGCTTTTTCTAAGCAAGCATTCCGTAAACATATTCTGTGTAAATTAGCTCTCTCTAGGTTAGCTTTACGCAAATCTACA
>NZ_JAAHGK010001176.1:0-2392 GCF_010672505.1 Okeania sp. SIO2B9
TCTGGGATGTGGAGACCAAGTGCTATGAAAAATATATGGAGGTTCTAGGGAATAGTCAAGGCGAGAAAATGGCATGAAATAGTAGCAAAAATAAGGATATAAAACACTCGAACTATGCACTTTTTTTCTTAAAAAAAACTCAATCTAGATTTACATCTGAAATAAAAATACTATATGAATAAATGTTAAAACTAGGAGTCTAGAAATGAAGCAATAAGCCAGCGTTCAAAAAAAATCAGTAGCTTGAATCTCCATCACTATTTTACGAATAATTAAACCAACTTACTTGAAAATTGTTTTTTATTAATGTTTTTATTATGATTATTGCTGGTCTTCCTTATGGGGAAACACTTATCCTAATTCTTCTCTCTTGAAAGAAAATTTGTAAGCATTCAGCTATCAGCATTTAGCTATCAGCTTTTGAAATAAAAAATAAAACAATGAACAAAGTTAGCTGAAAGGACTATTTCATTTTATGCGGAATGCTGCGCAAACATATTTCACTTCTTGAATACTAATTCCTTCTTCCAAGATAATGACTTAATAACTCATAGCTAATAGCTGACTGCTGAATGCTTACGAATTTTCAGCTTTCTCTGATTCAGTAAATTTGAATGTTTGACCGACATGAAATGAATTATGAATAATAATTAATTTTGAGTTAGATTTAAATGTAGTCAGAATAAGATTATATTTTCGACGACAAAATATAGAGGTGGTGAATGGAGATAGGTATTCCTAAGGAAATTAAGGATCAAGAGTTTCGTGTAGGACTAACTCCTGCAAGTGTCAGGGTATGTACTGAAGCTGGTCACCAGGTTTTCATCGAAACAGGAGCAGGGTTGGGTGCAGGTTTTAGTGATGAGAATTATATCCAAGCAAAGGCCAAAATTTTACAAAATGCTGGAGATGTTTGGAATTGTGAAATGATCGTGAAGGTAAAAGAACCTCTATCATCAGAATACCAATTTCTCAAATCAGGACAAATTCTGTTTACTTATCTACATTTGGCTGCTGACCGAAAGCTAACTGAAAGGTTGATTGAAAGTGGGGCGGTGGCGATCGCCTACGAAACAGTAGAACTACCTGACCATAAGTTACCTTTGTTAACTCCCATGAGTATAATAGCTGGACGTCTTTCTGTGCAGTTTGGAGCGAGATTTTTGGAAAGGCAACAGGGTGGTAGAGGTTTACTATTAGGCGGAGTTCCTGGTGTTATGGCTGGTAAGGTGATGATTCTGGGAGGTGGGATTGTTGGTACAGAAGCAGCTAAAATTGCTGTTGGTTTGGGGGCAAGGGTTCAAATTTTTGATATAAATTTGGAAAGGTTAGCTTATCTGGAGACTCTATTTGGTTCTAGAGTGGATTTGTTATACAGCAGTTCTTCTGCTATTGAAGCAGCTATTGTAGATTCCGATTTACTTATAGGGGCAGTTCTAGTTCCTGGTCGTCGTTCTCCAGTTTTAGTAACTAAAAGTTTGGTAGCGCAGATGCGTCCTGGCTCTGTGATTATTGATGTAGCTGTGGATCAAGGTGGTTGTGTGGAAACTCTACGTCCAACTTCTCATACAAATCCTACATATGTAGAATCGGGAGTTCTACATTATGGAGTGCCTAATATGCCAGGAGCAGTTCCTTGGACAGCTACTCAAGCTCTGAATAATAGTACTTTACCCTATGTATTACAGTTGGCTCATTATGGGAGTGAAGCTTTAGAAAAAAATCCGGCTTTGGCTAAGGGTTTGAATGTTAAAGACCATTTTTTGGTTCATCCTGCTGTCCGAGAAGTATTTCCCGATCTAAGTAATAATTAAGTTTAAAAATCACACTCCTTGAACATCATTAAGAATAGAATCATTAGATTTATATCAATATCTAAGATAAGATAAGTTTTTCAGCAATTTTCATAGATAGTTTTTTTTGAAATTATCTTCATTCTATCTCTTTTATTTCTACTACTCTTTATTTGACATCCTCTTTGGTAAATCGGTTCGATAAGTAATTAGGGTTTGCTGAATCAGTGTGCATGGTAAGGGTAGAAGTTAGGATAAACGGGGAATTATAGAGGATATAGTAGGAAGAATCGTCCCTTGATTTTTTTGCCCAACTCTTGATCAAAATCCTAAATTTTTGAACCATTACCACCTAAAATATTGCACTTTTTGATACTTAAAAAGGCTAAAACCTTATTTAGATTTATAGTTGATTAAAACTAGCAGAGTGATTATTTATGAGGAGGCTAAATTTATCTTTGGTCATATTCCTAAAAACTGGAGTGACTAGCATAACACTATCTCTAGAAGAACGTTTTGAGGTCTAAAGACATTTTTATAGGAGAAAGTAAATATGGTGATAAGTTACAACAGATTTATGAAAAAAAAAATTGGGATGT
>NZ_JAAHGK010001177.1:0-2392 GCF_010672505.1 Okeania sp. SIO2B9
GGGGAAGGGTTGAATGACCATCATTAGTTGCTTTAGTTGCTTTTGTTGGCCTTTGTTTCATTTTTGAAGTTTCTTCCCTAGAGTCATCAATATCCAGAGATACATGGAAGTCACCATCAATTATGCCAATTCATCAAACACATACCTGTTGCTATAGCAATGCTAGACAAAGAAATGTGTTACCTGGCCACTTCTGGGATGTGGTTACAATATTGGCAACTTGAATCTGATAAAATTATTGGTAATCAACATTCTCAGCTATTCCCTAATCTCCCAGATTCTTGGCATCAACAAGCTAAAAAATGTCTACTGGGTATCATTGACCAATTTGATTTAGAACATCTAACTACCGTTCCTGCTTCTAATGGATTGATACAATGGGTAAAATGGAATGTCAAATCTTGGCATACAGATGAAGGTATTATTGGTGGTCTGATTATATCTACAGAGAAAATAACACCAGACAAACAACTTCAACAACAACTAGAATTAACTCAGTTAGCAACAGATAATGCTGGTGATGCTATTTTCTGGATAACAATTGCTGGAAAAATATGTTATACAAATAAACAAGGCTGTAATTTTCTTGGCTACTCCGAATCTGAACTACTTGAACTAAGAATTCATGATATAGACCTAAAATTATCAGTAGAAGTTTGGCAAACTCATTGGCGAGAAGTTAAAAATCAAAATTATTTGAGATTTGAGTCTAATTTTCTCACAAAAAAAGGCAATATTTTACCTGTAGAAGTTAATGTTAATTATTTAGAATTTCAGGGTAATGAATATCAATTTGCTTTTGTACGTAACATTTCTCAGCAAAATAAAATTAATCTACATTTACGAGAAGCTAAGGAACAATTGCAAGCGGTTTTAAATGCTGTACCAGGATTAGTTTCATGGGTAGATGCAGATTTACGATATATAGGAGTTAATCAACATTTAGCTAATGCCTATAATTTACCCATCAAAACTTTTATTAATCAAGAAGTAGGATTTTTGCAAACTAGCCCAGAATTTAATGATTTTGTTTATGAATTTTTTGCTAAACCAGATTGGAATTATGCCAAAGAAGTAAAAACCAATGTTAGAGGAAATACTAGAACTTATCTAATAGTTGCTCAAAAATATTATCGCGATGAAGTATCGTTACCATCAGCAGTTTTTGTCGGTTTAGATATTACAGAACGTTTGGAAATGGAGGCTTCACTACGCAATAGTCAGGAAAAATTCCGGCAACAAGCTTATCAATTAGAGCAAACTTTGCAGAAACTAAACTCGACAACTACTCAGTTAATTCAAAGGCAAAAAATGTCTTTCTTAGGACAGCTTATTACAGGTATTGTCCATGAAGTGAATAATCCTATTAATTTTATTTCTGGCAATATTGTTCATGCGATAAATGATGTTAAAGATTTGTTGTATTTAGTCAATATCTACCAACAAAATCTTCCTCGCCTTTTGCCAGAAATTGAGTCAGAAATTGAAGATATAGAACTAGATTTTATTCAAGAAGATTTGCCAAAATTATTAGACTCAATCATGGCCGGATCAGAAAGAATTGGAGATGTAGTCACCTCACTCAAACAGTTTTCTGCAGTAGAAGAAGAATCTATAAAAACAGTAGATATTCACAAAGGTTTAGAAAGTACACTTTTAATTTTACAGCATCAGTTTCAAGGCAAAGGAGGTTGTCCTGATATTAATTTGATTAAACAATATGGGAGTTTACCAAAAGTAGAATGTTATCCTGGACAGTTGAATCAAGTCTTGATGCACATTTTAACTAATGCTATTGATTCACTGGAGGAGAAACACAAAGATTTAGTAGCAAAAAATATCAGTCATCAACCATTTGAGCCACAAATTTTAATTAGTACAAAAGCAAAAGATTATTCTGTAGAGATTGCTATTTATGATAATGGCCATGGCATGACTAAAGAAATATCTAATCGTATATTTGAACCTCTATTTACTACTAAACATACGGAAAAAAATATAGGTTTAGGTTTGTCAATCTCTCAAGAATTAATTGTTGAAAAACATCATGGAAAATTGTACTGTAATTCTCGATTTAGAGAAGGTACGGAATTTATAATTGAGATTCCTATTAAGTTCGGTCATTCAAGTTAGAAAGGAAAACAAAAGTATTTTATTTAATCAGGTTAAATATTCATTGACAAATCCAGCAGTGGAACCTCCTGCTTCGAGGTTATTAATTGCTGTGATAATTTTCTCTTTTTCGTTGCCTTTTGTAGGTGGTAAAACTACTCCTGCTGCTCCAGCATAAACAACTATTGAAACAGTATCTTTCTCTGTTAGTTCACCTACCAACAATTGAAAATATGATTTGATTAAGGGTAGTTTATTGGCAGTATTCATAGAACCATAA
>NZ_JAAHGK010001178.1:0-2389 GCF_010672505.1 Okeania sp. SIO2B9
AGCGTGGTTGAATTGGATCGACTCTGCTTTGGTGGACTCTGGAATTTTCAAGGTTATCAGCAAGAACTAGAAAGTCCTAACAGTGATTTGCTAATTTTAGTAATTAGCCAAATGAATGAAGAGATGGAAAGGGAGGTAACCTTTAAATCTTCTAACTCTAAATCAGAGCTTACCAATTATCAGTCCATAATTGGCATAGGTTGTTTATGGGCTATTTTAGAGGAAGCACATATCACTATTCTCGGAATTCATCCCCAATACCAACGTCTGGGTTTAGGTCAGTTATTATTATATTCCTTAATGAGGTCTGCTTGGGACAGAGGTTTAGAGAGAGCCACCTTAGAAGTTGCAGCTTCAAATACATCTGCATTGTCCCTTTATCACAAGTTTGGGTTTCAAGATGTGGGCCGTCGTCGAGGATATTATCAGCAAACTGGCGAAGATGCTCTAATTCTATGGCGTGGTCATCTCCATGACCCAGAATTTGAGCAAACTTTGTCCCAATGGCATAGACAAGCGATCGCTCGTCTGAATGACTATGAAGTAAGGTGGGAAAAGTTAGAATCGGTTATTGGTAATTAGCGATCGCTCAACTCAAATAGCTTTATTATTTTGAGTTAATTTTGTTTATAGACCCTTTTGCCTACACTTTAAATTTATTGTATGGAGTTTATAGATATAATCTGTAAAAAATCTAAAAACACATAAAAAGTCTAAAAATCTCACCCAATATTGCATTTTGTTAAGATATTTTCTCATAGAATCTAAATATAAAAACTACATTAATAGCAAAGATTTAGTTGACTGAAATAGATAATTGTTACCGATAAAACTTTAGAATTTCTTAAAATAAACAAGCAGATTTAATCATCTCTATATAAAAACCTGAGCTATACTTTAGAAACTCAAATTATATTTTGGCTATAAATATGTAAGTGTAAATACCATTAATGGAGGAGGAAGTACATAACGTTAAATTCTTTAGAATCTTACATCTCAAAAGCAAGCTTTATAGATAATGATTTGATTCCAGTGTACAACAAAGGTGAGAAAAATCAAGTTACTTTTTCAGGAAAAAGAGTAGAAAGAGGAATGCAATTGCACCGCCACCAAAGGATTAATCAATGAGTTGCGTGAACGGTTCTCTGAATATAATGAGAAAAGCAGCTCACTTTTGTCTTTAACTATGGGAAGCGAGGGTGTTGTAGTATCTCCTTCGGGGGAGCTTTCCTGCTGAATGCTACGCAAACGCTAACACCCAGTCAGGGTGACACCTGGGTTCCGAAGGATATGTCTTATGTGACTATATTTTTATGAACTATCTCAAGTCTGAATAAGCATTTTGCGGGGTAAATACAGAAAGCGTAAACTTCTCTAAAGTTCATCAAACTTACTCATAATTATAGCTATCAAACTAAAATAAGTAAGTTTTTTTTCAGTTGTCTATCCATTGAGTCGCTATCAGCTACAATTAAGGTATGAAGCTAGTTGAACGTCATGTTATCAGCAAATCACATTATTTGTGGTCAGAAATTGACCACAAGGCTTTTTTGTCGAAAAATCTGTTCAATTTAGCTAACTATTATTATCGTCAATACTTCTTTTGCGATCAAAAGAAATTAAATTTTAATGAACTGTATCACAAGGTATCTAAAACTGATGATTATCAAGCTTTACCTACCAAGGTAAGTAAGCAAATTATTAAGAGATTAGATCAAAGTTGGAAACATTATTTTTCAGCTTTAAGAGAGTGGAAAAAACAGCAAAATAAATTTTTAGGAAAACCAAAAATTCCCAAATATAAACATAAGTCAAAAGGCCGAAATATTCTGCCTTATCCAGATGAATCAATTTACAAAAAAGCCTTAAAAAAAGGGATTTGTCATCTGTCGATGAGTGAAATAAAAATTCCTACTTCACAGACAGAAATAATAGAGGCAAGAATTATCCCCAAAAGTAGCTGTTATCTTATAGAAATAGTCTATGAAAAACAGGAGGAAATAACAAATAATCAACAAATAGCAGGAGTAGATTTAGGAGTAAATAACTTAATAGCTGTAACGACAAATCAAACAGGAATATCACCTCTTTTGATTAAAGGCAGACCATTAAAAGCAATCAACACTTTTTATAATAAACAGCGCTCTTGTTTACAATCTCAATTAAAAAATAACCACAATAAAAGTAATTATCATCGGTTAAAAAAATTAACTCACAAACGAAATTGTCGAGTAGAAAACTATCTCCATACAGCAAGTAAAAGAGTAATAGATTGGTGTGTAAACTATGAAATAGGGACCTTAATTATTGGGTATAATCAGACTTGGAAACAAGAAATAAAATTAGGGAAAAAGAACAATCAACAATTTGTGAATATCCCTCACTATAG
>NZ_JAAHGK010001179.1:0-2387 GCF_010672505.1 Okeania sp. SIO2B9
GGTTTAATACCCCACCGTCTACACGGTGTTCAAAATTACTTGGGGTTAGAATCCCCATGTAATTTTCCTCCTGTCTCCTGTCTCCTGTCTCCTGTCTCCTTCTTCAAGAAATAATTTGTTATGGTTAAGATTCAGGCTCAAGGTAAAACTATAACTTGCGATCGTGGTGCAAATTTGCGTCAGGTTTTACTAAAAAATGGTATTGATGTCTATAATGGCAATGCTTCAATTATTAACTGTCGTAGTATTGGTACTTGTGGCACTTGTGCAGTGGTAATAGAAGGAGAAGTTTCTCCATCTCAATGGCGAGAAAAAGCCAGACTTTCTATGCCTCCTCATTCTCCTAATTCTTGTAAACGTTTGTCTTGTCAAGTACAAGTTTTAGGAGATATAAAAGTAACTAAATATAATGGTTTTTGGGGGCAAGGTTCAGAAATTGTTTGGACTCCTGAAGGATAGAATATACCTTGAAAAAATTACTGAAAACATCTGCCAAAAACGGACATATTAGGAATAAAAGTTTTAGACTTTTGAGCTATTTTTTGGTTTTTTACAAATGATTTGGGATTATTCTCTGATAATAAAAACATAGAAAAAATATTATTTATAGCAACCGCTAGGTTAATGTTTGATAATTAGTGCGAGCATCTTGCTCGCGTAATAAATCATCATAATTATCCGATGTTCTAACTATAGTGGCGACTGTTATATCTTTGAATATAATCAAAGTACAGAATTAAAAAAATGTTGCCAATAATTATCCATACATTCATGTCATTTCAGTTATCAGTAAAAAAATCTTATCGCATCCTTCTTCACTACTCCTTATTTATCCTTATTGAGAAAATGGCATTGGTTATTTGAAGTATGATATCATGTCCGGATAATTAGGGATAAAACTACGTTCCGCTGACGCGTTTTATGTCGCCTAGCGTTAACGTTTGGCGTAGCATTACGTTAGTGTAGCTTCTCCGCAGGAGATAGGAAAGTTGTGCGCCAGCAAACAAAAAACTTTCTCCTTCCATTCCTCTTTCTTCTTCTTTCTTCCCTCCTGACTCCTGACTCCTGACTCCTGATTCCTAAGTAATTAAATACACTAATTCAGCAACACCTAGAAAATGAATCAATCAAGCAATATCCTAATTATTGGTGGCGGTATTATTGGTCTATCAATAGCAATAGAACTAACATTACGAGGGGCAAAAGTAACAGTTATTAGCCGTGATTTTCAGCAAACAGCGACAAATGCTGCTGCTGGAATGTTAGCTCCTCAAGCAGAAGCTATTCCCCCTGGTAAAATGTTAGATTTATGTTTAAAAAGTCGGGCATTATATCCAGAATGGGTAAAAAAAATAGAATCAATTAGTGGTATAAAAACTGGCTATTGGCCTTGTGGAATTTTAGCCCCAGTTTATGCAGAAAAAGACAGGGAAAATTATGCTTTACAAAACCTAAATTATCAATGGTTAAATCAAGCAGAAATCCATCAATATCAACCAGGATTAGGTCTAGAGGTAATTGGGGGTTGGTCTTACCCTGAAGATGGGCAAGTAGATAATCGTTATTTGTACGAGTCAACTATTGCAGCAGCTAAAGAGTTAAAAATTGATATTCTTGAAGGAATTGTTATAGAAATAATTCGTCAAAAAGGTAAAATTCAAAGCATCAAAACATCAATAGGTGAATTACAAGCGGAACATTATGTATTAGCTACAGGTGCATGGTCTCAGGAGTTATTACCAATTCCTGTATTTCCTAGAAAGGGGCAAATGTTGTCGTTAAAAATTCCCTCAGATATAGCTAGAGAAAATCTACCTTTACAGCAAGTTTTATTTGGCACAGAAAGTTATATTGTGCCGCGCCAAGATGGAAGAATAGTTATAGGTGCAACAAATGAAAATGTCGGATTTTCAGAGGGAAATACAGCAGCAGGAATTCAAGAATTATTAGGAAATGCTATTCGGTTATATCCGAGTTTAAAAAATTACAAAATATTAGAATTGTGGTGGGGTTTTCGTCCTAATACTCCTGATGAAATGCCAATATTAGGAACAAGTAATTATGATAATTTGACCATTGCTACTGGGCATTATCGGAATGGAATTTTATTAACACCTGTCACAGCGCTATTAATAGCTGATTTGATTTGGAATAATAAATCCGCTCGATTATTAGATGCTTTTAATTGTTCTAGGTTTGCTGAAGTTAGTAGTAAATTTTGAATTGATAGTAATGGTTGAATCAGAATATTGGTCTTGTATTGAAGAAAAAAGAAGTTGGAAAAAGTGGGCTTTCCTACTAAAAGAAGTAGCTCTGTGTCTACAAACACTAACCAATTGTAGACAGTACGAATGACGGTGAGTTTTCAGCACTTGAAGAAGGAAGAA
>NZ_JAAHGK010000118.1:0-9521 GCF_010672505.1 Okeania sp. SIO2B9
TCTGGATACTCTCTTAGAAATATGGACATATCAGGTTACAGCGGTTTTCATTTCGGTAGACCACAGTAGGGACGTTCCATGGAACGTCCTTACAAGGTTTTGCTTGTGAAGATGTGGTTCATCAATTTGAAAAGCGCTGTAAGATAAATTCAAGATTTACATAGATAGCAATCCATCTCTCAATAAAATTCTAGAATATCATTCTCTATTGTGCAACACCTAATTTCAGTATAATTAGGCTAGTAGTTGTGCTTTAGGAACTAAAGCACTTATTTTTTTGATCAACAAGTCCAACTATAAACAAGTACTTGATTATAATCTACTTACAGCGGTTTTCATATTGATGACCTCAAGTCAAAACTAAAATTTTCTAGGTATGATTCGCGTTTGCCGAGCATAACCCAGGAAATAATCCCTACTATGGTCTACCCAAATTAAAACCACTGTAGTTAAATTTTCTCTGATATTTCAACTCCAACTGGCACCTTAACTTCAACTGCTTCCTGTTGAGACTGTTTCAATAATTTGCCTGTAGTGGTATTTGAAACATCTTTTTGTTTTGAACTCCTCAATTTCAACTTCTCGGCTAATACATCCCGTTGATTAATCAGATAAATACTAACTAAAGTTAAACCAACTCCCACTGACTGCAACGAACTCAAAACTTCCCCTAAAAACAAATTGCCAAACAATAAAGCAAAAATTGGAGTTAGAAAAGTTAAAGCACTTAAACTCGTAAGATTTCCAGAAGAAGCAAAATAAAAGAACAAACCATAGGCGATCGCGCTGCCGAAAATTGCTGCATAACCCATCGCTATCCAACCATACCCATCAATATTTACCCACTGTCCAGACTCAAACCCAGCGGAAAGAACAAGTAATGGAACACCACCTAAAATCAAATGCCAACCAGTTGCCATAACTGGGTCATTATATTTGCAAACCCAACGCACTAAAACTGTTCCGACTGCCATAGATAGAGATGCTAATAACATCAACCATTCTCCACTTTGAAACAGTGCACCCATTCCCAGAGATGCTTCTATTGTTTCTGGATGCAGCAAACTCCCGATCCATTCATCAGGTAAACCAATTAAACTTATACCAAAAACGCCAATACCTAACCCTAACCAACCCCAAAATCTAATTCTCTCTTGAAATAGCCATAATGATAAAATAGCTACTGCCAAAGGTTGGGAGTCAATCATCACCGAACCCAAACCAGCACCTGTTCTGACTAACCCTTGAGCCAAAAATCCCTGAAACAAAGCACCATCTACTAAGGCAAATAATAAAATCCACAACCAAGCTATTTTTCCTTGTGGTTGAGGTCTTCCCTGAATCATTCCTACCAGTAACAATAATATACCTGCTGGCAATATACGCATTGCTGCCATAAAAAATGGTGTTGTCTGAGGAATAACACCTTTCATAGCTACCATTGCAGTTCCCCAGAAGAAAAAGGGAGCAATTAGTAACAGTGGTGCAAAGGGGAGTTTTGAGTTAGTCAGTTTTAGCTGCATAGTAATTTCAGTTATCAGTTATCAGTCATCAGTTATCAGTACCGACCGCTGTTTGCGCAGCATGACCTAGGTAAATCAGAGGCACCGAAATACTGAAGTTTAATTTTTCTGTCCCCTTGTAGAGCGACAGCTCGTGGCGCAGCCAAGGGGAGACTATTGACCCTATTTTTTGGTCATTATTTTATACATTTTAATATTAAAACTTTATTTACAAATTGTAACAATTTTTCATAGAAGTATCTATTATTAAATTTAATGAATTAATAATAAGGCAAAATTTCCAAATATTCATTAAATATTATCTTTGTTGACAATTTAAGTTGAATATGTTAATAAATAAATTCAGATAATTTGTGCTATAATTAAATTTTACTTTTGACTGAATAAAAGTATGATTTGGCCATTTAAGCCTCGGTATCGTAAACAAATTGCCCGAATTGAAATTAATGGTGTCATCGCGAGCGACACCAGAAAGCGAGTTTTAGAAGCACTGAAAACAGTAGAAGAAAGAAAATTTCCGGGTCTGTTACTGAGAATAGATAGTCCCGGGGGTACTGTTGCTGACTCTCACGAAATTTACAATGCCCTGAAAAATTTGCAAGATAAAGTCAAAATTGTATCTAGCTTCGGCAATATTTCAGCCTCTGGGGGCGTGTATATCGGCATGGGTTCTCAACATATTGTGTCTAATCCTGGGACAATTACAGGTAGTATTGGGGTGATTTTGCGAGCCAACAATATAGAACGTCTTTTGGAAAGAGTAGGGGTTTCTTTTAAAGTAGTAAAGTCTGGTCCATACAAAGATATATTAGCCTTCGACCGAGAAATGACAGATCCAGAGAAGCAAATTCTCCAAGACTTGATTGATAATAGTTATCAGCAATTTGTCAAAATAGTGGCTGAGGCGCGAAATTTAGCTGTAGAAACTGTCAGAAGTTTTGCAGATGGCCGAATTTTTACAGGAGAACAGGCATTAGAATTAGGTGTGGTTGACCGTTTAGGTACTGAAGAAGATGCCCGTAAATGGCTTTGTGAACTGATAAAATTAGACCCAGAGAAGACGGAGAGTTGTACTCTCGAAAAACCAAAATCTCTAGTAAATCGAGTTTTGGGTAATAATCAGGTATCATCAAAACTGTCGGCAGCTCAAAGTTGGGTAGAATTTGAAGTTTCTACCAATGGTTTACCTTTGTGGCTGTATCGACCTTAAGTTAAAATAAAAAGTTGTTGATTGGGAGGATTTTGGTGTGGTGTGGCGAGTTCAAGCAATTCGTGGGGCAACTACTGTCTCAGAAAACTCAAAAGAAGCTATTCAAGAGGCAGTAACGGAACTACTAGATGAGCTAGAGAACCATAATCAAATCGAACCAGGCCAAATTATTAGTACGACTTTCTCTGTGACTCGTGACTTAGATGCTATTTTTCCTGCTGCGATCGCCCGCCAACGTCCCAACTGGAATAATGTACCTTTATTAGATGTGCAGCAGATGCACGTTGAAGGTAGTTTAGAACGTTGTATTAGATTTTTGATTCATGTGAATATGCCAGAAACTCAGGCCAAAAAAATTGTTCATACCTATTTGCGAGGGGCAAAAAATTTGAGGCCTGACTGGCAAAAAGCTTGAATAAGGCATAAGGCAGAAGTCAGAGTTGCTTATGGATAGTCAACGATCAGCCACTCCGTATCTGATAACACCAAGCAATTTTAAGTATTGCAAGTGACTGTGGGGTATTAAACCTGCAAAAGAAAAGAAATAGCAATAGTCTGCTACGGATTTTTTTCTACCCAACGTTACGTTAATGCAAACTATTAAGACAGACTATAACCAATATATTCAAGGGTTATTTTAGCTGCTTAGTTTCACTATACTCATTTTTTTTTGATAACCTTTTCAGAAAATAAGCTAGAGTTACTTATAATTCTCACTCTAAATTTTTATTACATGAGAGCGCCATTTTTTTCCAATATTGTGATATCTACCCTTGTTGCCATAGTCACTTGGCTCTGGACTAGCACTGCCTTGGCTGCAATTCCAGTTCAACTATACGACCTAGAATACAAAGAATGTCCCTCTAGTTTAGAAAAAGGAATGATTTCCAGTGGTTCTAGTATGGCAGCTAACTGTTTTATTATCGGTGGTAAAGCTAAAAATTCTACTGATAAAACTTTGTATGATGCTGATGTATATGGGCGTATCTATGACGCTGATAATAATAATGTTATGCAAAATCGTACAAGACTTGGGTCAATTGAAAAAGTCCCCCCAGGTGTAACTGATTTTGAAATTAGAGTTTCCGTACCAGCAAACCTACCTACTCCATTGAGACTTAAACAGTTTAAATCATCTGGCTTTTCTCATAAAGTTCGGTGGCAAACTATAGAAGAATTTGATGGCTTTTAATTCTTGAAGGCAGGTTGAGTTCTAAGAATTAATATCTTTTTTCAATCTGCCTCAAAGTTTTTTTTTAAAAGAAAACTATATTGATAGATACTAATAAGCCAAGCCATTTAGTAACCCAGTCAAAACTTGAGCAACAAACTGGAGAGCAAATATAGCAATTATAGGAGAAAAGTCTATACCTCCCAAGGGTGGAATAATAGAACGAAATATATTTAGATAAGGATCAGTCAATTGACTCAATACAGAAAATGGTGGATCGTACCAGTTAATATTAGGGAACCAACTTAATAAGATCCTAATGAACATTAAAATTAAATATATTTGTACAAATGTTCCTAAAGTTTGTGCTAGTAGTCCTATGGAGGCATTCATAAGTGTTATTATTCTGAAACTACAAACAATTCATTCATAGATATTAAAGTCTATTTTAACACAGCTTTGCCTTATTCATCTTTCATTCTGGGCTATATATAAAATCTATTTCATAAAATCTAGATTTATTCTTAATAATTTGAGGATTCTTCAGAGAGCGATCGCCCAGAATTTGTCAAGCTTCCATTAACACCATTTATTTGTTGGCGCACTTCATCAATTGCTTGATTCAATTGGGCTATTTTACCTTCCAAGGTTTGACGAGTCTCTTCTATAATTTCTGATTCTTTTATGGCTTTTTGTTTTTCAGTATCTTGAGTCTCTAATAAATTTTCTGCCTCATCTGCATCATTAGATACCCTTGCTCCTACTAAAATTCCCAATAACCCACCAACTAAGCCGCCTACTGCTGCTCCTGCAATCAAACCACTTGCAAAACCATCTCTATTACTCATATTTAGCAAATAGCTAATCGTTTATGTTAATCTTTAATCATTACAATCTAGCATATTCTTAATAGAATGTCAAAAATAAATTAATTTTGATTTGCTTCAAGTGGCCAGTAATATAAAATCCCGTTGAATACTTATTATATAGTTGGGAGTAGGGGAGTGGGGCAGGGTCAATTTATTGTCACCAGAGAAAAAAGGAGGGGGGTGGGGAGTGCGGGGACTGTGGGAAGCACAGGATCTCAAAAAAATATAGGGTTGTAAATATTCTCTGACGACAAAGAATTAGCCTTGGGGGAGTGGGGGAGTAGGGAAGATGAAATATTGAAGTAATTATAGAATTATCAACAGATATTAAACATATCCTCCAAAAAAGGGAGTAGGGAGTAGAGGGAAAGAATTGATAAATAATAGTGCGATAATTGATCTGATTTTTTATCAAAATAATTGGGTTTAAAACCCCGCCTTTTAAGGGAAAATCTTTTTGGAGAGTTGCTCAAATCCCCGTGACAAAAATAACTTTTGACTTCTGATTTCTGACTTCGTTAATATTGGATATATATATTATAACCAGATTCTATGTGCAACCCCACCGGATTTGATATAACTTAAGTACCAAAAGTTCGATCGCCAGCATCGCCAAGACCTGGTATAATATAGCCAACATCATTAACAACCTCATCAATAGTTGCTGTGTAAACAACCAAGTCAGGATAACTAACACTCAACTTTTGTAGAGCAGGAGGAGCAGCTACTACAGAAATAATTCTGATTGAAGCAACATCAACCCCACGCTCAGTTAATTCAGTCATGGCCTGCATAATTGTTCCACCAGTAGCTAACATTGGGTCGCAAATCAAAACCCGAGCATTAGGGGCCAACTGGGGAGGCAGTTTATTCAAATAACAGCTAGGTTCGAGAGTTTCTTCATTTCTAACTATTCCCAGATGATAGATGGATGCCAAAGGTAAAACAGTTTGCGCCCCTTCTAATAATCCTAGACCAGCTCGGAGAATTGGTATTACTACGACAGGGACTTGAGGATTAACAAAAGTAGCAGGACATTCAGCTAAAGGAGTTTGTACTGTTGTTTCTATTATTGGTAACCAATCTCGAATTGCTTCATAGGTTAACCATCGGCCTAATTCTGTCATTGCAGAACGAAATAGAGCAGAGGGTGTATTTATGTCACGAGCTACGCCTAACCAATGTTTTACTAAAGGATGAGGTGGGACATAAACACGAAGTTGCATAGTCATTTCAGTTATCAGCTATCAGTTATCAGTTATCAGTACCTCTAGTTAAAGTCAGAGGTTTGAAATATTGAACTTTATTTCTCTTGGTTGATTGGATATGGCGCAGGTTTCCTCGCCATCCCTCGACCGCTTTGTCACGCCACTACTAAACTTTGATTGACTCAAGTCAAACACTATTAACATCATAAGCGCTACACTGAAATCTAGCAAATTTTCAAAGGTGTTACTATGGCAATTTCTCCTGCATCTCAGTCATTAACTGATAAATTTCCTCCAATACTTGAATATGATGCAATAGTTATCGGTTCTGGTATTGGTGGTTTAGTTACAGCTACTCAACTTGCAGCTAAAGGAGGCAAGGTTATAGTATTAGAAAGTTATACTATTCCTGGTGGTAGCTCTGGTTATTTTGAGAGGGAGGGATACACATTTGATGTTGGTGCATCAATGATATTTGGTTTTGGTAAAAAAGGTACAACAA
The DNA here is from genome assembly GCF_010672505.1 of Okeania sp. SIO2B9. Taxonomy (NCBI): domain Bacteria; kingdom Bacillati; phylum Cyanobacteriota; class Cyanophyceae; order Oscillatoriales; family Microcoleaceae; genus Okeania; species Okeania sp. SIO2B9. The sequence continues at coordinate 6,484 of NZ_JAAHGK010000118.1, forward strand.
ATTTACTGACTCGTGCTTTAGATGCGGTAAATGTTAGCATAGAAACAATCCCCGACCCCGTACAAATACATTATCATTTACCAGATAATTTAGAGTTAAAAGTTCACCAAAAATATGAAAAGTTTATCCAAGAATTAACTGAAATATTTCCCCATGAAAAAAAAGGAATTCGTCAATTTTATGATGAATGTTGGAAAGTATTTAATTATCTCAATTCTATGGAGTTATTATCTCTAGAAGAGTTAAAATATCTCTCCAAATCATTTTTTCAAAATCCTGGTTCTTGTCTGGGTTTATTGAAGTATTTACCTCAAAATGTAGGTGATGTTGCACGTCGATATATTAGCGATAAACAATTATTAAAATTTATTGATATGGAATGTTATTGTTGGTCAGTAGTGCCAGCATATTTAACACCAATGATTAATGCTGGAATGGTGTTTTCCGATCGCCATTATGGTGGTATTAATTATCCTAAAGGCGGTGTGGGTAAAATTTCTCAAAAATTGGTAGAAGGTTTGGAGAAAACAGGGGGAGAAATTAGATATAAATCTCGCGTTCAAGAAATTATTATTGAAAAGGGAAAAGCTGTAGGAGTTAAGTTAACTAATGGAAAGGTTTATCGAGGTAAGCGAGTTATTTCAAATGCGACGAGATGGGATACTTTTGGCAAGTTAATTCCAACAGAAAAGATACCGTCAAGTGAGAAAAAATGGCGCAGTAATTATCAAAAGTCACCAAGTTTTTTAAGTTTACATTTAGGAGTAGAAGCTTCCGTATTTCCAGAAGGTACAGAATGTCATCATATTCTCTTAGAAAATTGGGAGAAAATGGAGGATGCAGAAGGTACTATTTTTGTCTCTATTCCTACACTTTTAGACCGAGATTTAGCGCCAAAAGGTTATCATATTGTTCATAGTTTTACACCTTGTTATATAGAAGATTGGCAAGGATTAACAATCAAAGAATATGAAGCAAAAAAAGAAGAAGCTGGGGGGCGAGTTATTGATAGATTAGAAAATATTTTTCCTGGTTTAGATGCTGGTTTAGATTATATGGAAGTAGGAACAGCTCGTTCCCATCAAAGATTTTTAAATCGTGAAGATGGTACTTATGGACCTATTCCTAGTCGTAAATTACAAGGTCTATTAGCAATGCCATTTAATGGTACTGCAATACCTGGTTTATATTGTGTTGGAGATAGTACATTTCCTGGTCAAGGTTTAAATGCTGTGGCATTTTCTGGTTTTGCCTGCGCTCATAAAGTTGCTGTTGATTTAGGATTAAAAAAAAGATGATTTTAAGGCAGAAGGCAGAAGGAAAAATTGCTTATGGATTAAACCCCAAACAATTTTAAGCACTTTGTAGACGGTTGGGTATTAAACCCACTACAGAAAAGATAATTAATTCTCCTTAAAAGAAGAGAGTTTACTAAAATAATTTTTTTCTTTTTCATCCTTAAAAATAGAGGCTTTAAATCTTCATAATTCAGTAATTAAAGATAAAGGGAAGATTGAAAATAAAGTTTTTTACTTTAATGTTTTTTCTTTCTTCCTTTCTCATAAAATATGATATACATAATTTTTTAAGAGATTGTTTGTATACAAAAGATTAAAAGGTGTGGGGTGCGTTCATCTAAATTTAATGTTGAGCAATTAAGAATAGCGCAGAACCCCCCCTAGTATTGCAATATTTTAGGCGTGTTACGCCACTACATAATTTATTAATGAGGAAATTGCTGTATGTTTAATCCCCTCAATTTAAATACAGTTAAAATTATTGCACTGATAGGATTAATGATATTGGGATTAATTTCTACATTGGCGATATCCAGTTTTATTCAAACTACCAATATAATCAAAAATCAATCTATTGATTCTCAGTTTGTCATTAATAAATTTCCCCAACAAATAATCAAAAATCAATGGATAATTAGCTCTGCTCAAGCTCAGGAATTAGTTGCACAAGGAGCAACAATTTTAGATGCTCGTTCTTGTAAAATATTGAATCCTCAAAGTTTGTTAAACGCAACTTGTATAAGTTGGCAAGAATTTTCTCAGTCTCAATCTCCATTTAAAGGAAAATTACTTACAGATGACAAAGTTTTGACAGAAAAATTACAAGCTATAGGCATTTTTAATCACAAACCAGTAATAGTGTTTGGTAATACCATAAATGGTTGGGGAGAGGATGGCAGAATAGTTTGGATGTTACGCACTTTAGGTCATCAAAAATCCTTTTTAGTAGATGGAGGTTTTACTGCTTTAGTTAAAGGGGGTTTTCCTACAGTTAAGTTTACGAAAAATAATTCTCCACCTAGAGGAGATTTTGTGGTTAATCAGAATGAAAATTGGCATATTAGTCAGAATGAATTAAAAACAAGTTTAGGAAAAGATAATCTGGTAATTATTGACACTAGGGAGCCACAAGAATATGCTGGAAAAACACCTTATGGAGAACAACGTGGGGGTCATATTCCAGGGGCAATTCATATCTATTTTAAGTATTGGTTAGATAATAATGGGATGTTATTATCGCGGGATAAAATTTTAGAAATGTTGGCAGAAAAGGGAATTACAAAAGATAAAATTATTGTTACTTATTGTACGGGTGGTGTACGTTCTGCTTGGTCTACTTCTGTATTGAAAGATTTGGGATTTAAGGTGAAAAATTACTCTGGTTCTATGTGGGAATGGTCGGCGAGTAGTGCAGATATTTATCCTTTGGAAAAATCCAGAAAAGAGGGAGTAGGGGTTATTGAGGACAGGGAGAAGGGGAGACACGGAGACGCGGAGAGGGAGAAATAAACAGAAGAATAATTAACATTAACTGAGCTGCTAATTAACAAAAAGGGACTTTTTCTGTATTAATTATTTAATAACTGAAGTGTCACATAAGTATAGTATTACTTTTGAGAATTTGTATTAAATTCAAAATCAAAAAAAACTATTTCAGTAATAAAATTTTTGCTAAAAACCCTAAATATTTTGAGAGTTAAAAACGAAAAATTAAGCTTTTCAAACACATTTTATACCAAT
>NZ_JAAHGK010001180.1:0-2386 GCF_010672505.1 Okeania sp. SIO2B9
CCTTTTAAGGGGATAAAAAAAGAGAATATTCCTGATGTCAAGCCTCCTGATTGCAGAGGTACTGATAACTGATAACTGAGAACTGAAATGACCCTTACTTTTTTTCCATACTCTTCTTTCTTCCTTCCAGTTAAAATTAGAATAGATGTTTCCAATGAGTAGATACTATGTTTTCTGCAATTAATTCTATAAATCCTTGGCTAATAGCTATCAGCTTAAATACTATCTTACTCAGTCTCGTTTATTTTGCCCCTAAAAAATTGTTAACCCCAGCAGGAATACTTCATGCTTGGATATTAGGAGTAATAATTTGGGGTAGTTTGGGTTGGCCTGGATATCTAGTGGTGGCCTTTTATTTTTTAGTAGGCTCCGGTGTTACCCGCATTGGAATGGCCCAAAAACAGGCGGCCGGAATTGCAGAAAAGCGAGAAGGAGCTAGAGGGCCAGAAAATGTTTGGGGTTCAGCTCTGACTGCTGCTATCTGTGCTGTGGGAGTTTGGATCATTGGTCTGTTATACCCGAATCATCCTCCCATAGAAAATTTACCATTTTTACTAATGTTGGGTTATGTAGCTAGTTTTAGCACTAAGCTTTCTGATACTTGTGCTAGTGAAGTAGGAAAAGCTTATGGTAAGCGGACTTTTTTAATTACAACTCTACAACCAGTACCACGGGGAACCGAGGGTGCTGTGAGTTTAGAAGGGACTTTAGCTGGTATCGTAGCTTCCGTGGCGATCGCTCTGGTTGGTTGGTCTGTAGGTTTAATTGACTTGACAGGAATAGCTTTTTGTGTATTAGCAGCCTTTATTGCTACTAATTTAGAAAGTGTGATTGGGGCAACTGTACAATCTCAGTTTGAATGGTTAACCAATGAAATAGTAAATATTATTAATACTTTAATCGGGGCGATCGCTGCAATTTTATTAGCCATAGTTTGGTACTATGCTCTAGTAAGCATTCAGCCGTCAGCTATCAGCTATCAGCAGTTTTAGATAAAAGCTTTACTAATTAAGTCAGAGTCAAGTATTACTACAAAAATTGGCTAAAACAGTCTATTGACAGTGAGCTAGCTGTTTGCGTAGTATTACGCAGGAAATGCTCATATGCTCTAACTTCAGTAATTTAACTAAAACGTATTATCTTTTGATGTTGGGTTTAATACCCCGCCGTCTACAGGGTGTGGACAATTACTTGGGGTTTGTAGACAGGAAGTGGTCGGTCGTTGACTATCCCCATCCACTTTTTCAGTCCTTCAGTCCTTCCTTCTTTCTTCTTCCTTCTTCCTTCTTCAAGAAGATTTAGTAAAGGCAGATTGAAAAAATGATTAGTTGAGATAGACTAAAATCTGGAGCAAGATTAGCTAAAGAATGGAATATTAAAAATGGAATCTAAACCACTATTAACTATAGGTGAAGAACAATTATCTTGGGGGCAAGGTTTAAGATATTTACAAGCATCTGGAAAATTACAATCTTTTGTCACAGAAATTGTCCGTCAATATGTGATAGAAAAAGAATTGCAATCTAGGGAAGATATTAATGTAAATCCGGCTGTTATTCAACAGGCTATGATTGATTTTAGATTGCAAAGAAAGCTGGAAGACCAAAAAAAATTTCAAGAATGGCTACAACAGAATCGAATTAACTATAATGCTTTAGAATCACAGATAGAAAATTCTTTTAAACTAAAGCAATTAAAAGACTCAGTTACTGTAGAGAAAATAGAAACATATTTTAATGAACGGAAAGCAGGTTTAGATTATGTAATTTTATCTAGAATTGTGGTGGGAGATAAAGAATTAGCAGATGCTTTGCGTCGAAAAATTGTGGAAGAAGGTAGCAGGTTTGAAGATTTAGCCAAGGAATATTCAGTGACAAATGATAAAAATTTTAATGGTATTATGGGTGCTGTTAGTTTAAGTAGTTTGCCAGAAGATTTGAGAAATAGTGTTAATACAGCTAATCCTGGAGAGATTTTAGGACCATTTCAGACTAATAAGTTTTGGAGTTTATTTAGGTTAGAGCAGTTACAAGGTGCCTCTTTAGATAATCCTGAAATTAGGAAAAAATTAGACGGTGAATTATTTGAGCGCTGGATATCAGAGAAACTTCAAGATAACAAGATTACTCTTCATGTAAATGATTAAATTAATACTATAAAGGGTGGGGAGTTTGGTTGAGGGAAGAGTAGGGAAGTTATATGGAACTTTCCTACAAAAATATTTGATTTATAACTAAGTATCCAAAAATGGGCGTTGGATGTATTTAAGCGAGTTATCACGCTATTTTTACCAATAAATTTATTGATTCTTTTAGCTATATTTGTAACCAATAAATCACTCCAATCATATCCTAAGTCATCAATGCGCTTAAAGCGATTTATGCCT
>NZ_JAAHGK010001181.1:0-2386 GCF_010672505.1 Okeania sp. SIO2B9
TACAATTTTCAACTATCATCTCTCTAATTTTTCTTTTTTTCTTGGGTGTAAAAATTTTCTCTCCTAATACATCCCATGCTGCATATAAATCACAAAGATCAAATCAAATTTTAACTGAACAAAATGATAAATTTTTATTAGCTGCTGCTGATAGTTGTGAAGTATCAATGCCAAGTTCTTCTACAAATGAACGTCTTGTTCTGAATGTCCGAGAAGTACCTAATGGTAATATTGTTGGTACAGTTGATGATGGAGATACAGTAGAGTTAGAAACTACAGGTGGTATCGAAGGCTTATTTTGGGTAAAGATTATTGAGCCAGTTCCAGGATATGTTTGGACAGAATATCTGACAAATTGTAATTGAAGAAGTCAGCGGGAGCTGTTTGCGCAGCATTCCGCAGGAAAGGCACTTATGCTGTTTGCGCAGCATGACAAACGGAAAGGGAAAATTGCTGATCAAAATAATTGGGTTTAAAACCCCGCCTTTTAAGGCGAAATGTTTTTGGAGACTTGCTCAAATCCCCGTTACAAAAGTAACTTCTGTACGTCACCTCCGTTGATGGTGAGGTATTAAACCCGCAAAAGAAGAGATAATTTTTTTGATCATAATTTGCCATAACCATAAATATATTAATAAATATCTGATTCAGCCAAGATCAACTTCTGGTTAAGCTGAGTTATTTTTATGGCTGAAATTTTTCCATTAACTAAGCTCCAACTAACCGTTGATTCATGTGATGACTACGTTGAAGTGCTTCATCAAGTAAGGAAACAAGTAAGGAAATTTTTAATCCTGGTAAAACAAGAGATTCTTGAATTTGTTTACTACCTCTATCTACTACAGAAAATGCAATAATTTTCACATTTTGTACATCAACGATCCAATATTCTCCCACTCCCATATTTTCATATAAAATACGTTTTTCTCCTTGATCATCAGAAAGTGAACTATTAGCAACTTCTATTACTAAGTCTGGTGGTGGATATTTTTCTAAGTCAATAATAGAGGTTTCAGGAGGAACGATATCGGTATTTTCCCCAAATAATAAGAGGCATCTGGTTGAGCATCTTTTAATCCTACTTTTCTATAAGTGGAATTATCTATACCGTTAAAATCAATGCCTTTTAAAATTGAAAATATATTCACTACTAGCATTATTAATGCGTGGTCTCTACCGTGTTTATTACTAAGTGGACTCATTTCAATTCTATATTTTTGATTGTGATAGTAACACTTTGCTTTTTCGTTATCTAGATTTTCAATTACTTGTAAATATTTTGACCAAGTTGCAGTTACCCAAGTATCAGTTAAAATTTTTGTTTGTAAGTTACTCATTATTTATCTGCTTATTTCAACAAATTTATTTGTAAGCTGAGTTATGTTTATAGCAATTCTGAGTTGCATAAATGCGGTATGATTTTAATAGTTTTGTGGAATGGGCATCTTGCCCGTTCCTGATCAGGACTTACGCAAAGAAACTATATATAGTAGATAAAAACTATAGCACTATTACATATATAGCGTTTTTGTCGGAAAAGTGTGTAAATCCTAAATGTGGTATGATTTTAATAGTTTTGTGGAATGGGCATCTTGCCCGTTCCTGATCAGGACTTACGCAAAGACACTACATATAGTAGATAAAAACTATAGCACTATGACATATATAGCGTTTTTGTCGGAAAAGTGTGTAAGTCCTGTATATGTTTGAAATTGTTCCATTAAGCAAGTGCCATCTAAACATTAATTAATGCTTCTACTAAGTTCCAATGCTTGATTTAGTGGAGAAATTCTTAATTCTAGTAAAACTATAGTGTTTCTCAAGTTAATGAATTTTATGCCTCACTCAGACATGGAATTACTACAGAGATTTTCTCAATTTTTCCATTGATTTTCTATTCCCTATTCCCTACTCTCTACTTCCTACTCCTCAAATTCAACTTCTTCGTAAATATCCTGTAAAGATATTCCAGATTCAACAGAACTTAAATACAAAATATCTTCTGGATTACTAAATTCTGATAATAACCATTTTCCTTCTTCAGTCTTGCTAAATTGTTCTACATGATTCCTATATTGGTCAATCAAAATATATTCTTGAAAACTACTCATACTTCGATAATACTCAAATTTTTTTCCTCGGTCATAGCTTTCTGTAGAATTTGATAATATTTCTGCAATTATCAGAGGATTAGTAATAGTGTCTCGTCTATTTTCAGCATAGACTAAAGGAATAGCAACAACCATTACATCTGGATAAGTATAAAGTCTAGATTCAGGTATCCATAAACGTAAATCAGTCATAAATACTCGGTATGGTTTACCTTTTAGTGCATACTTCAGTGCAGCATAAAAGTTACCAGAAATTAAATTGTGATTTGGCGTAC
>NZ_JAAHGK010001182.1:0-2385 GCF_010672505.1 Okeania sp. SIO2B9
TATAATTATGGTAGTCAAGTCTTTTCGCGCATCAATGAGTGAGGAACAATCATCAGCAAGGAGTGTTGAATTTTTTATATTATTTCTCCCCACATCTACCCTCTTACCTCTTACCTCTTACCTCTTATCTCCTGTCTCCTGTCTCCTGTCTCCTAGCTCAAAAAACTTAATATTTATGAAGATACGCTTAGGGGTTCTATACTTCCCTTTGTCTAAGACTTACGGACGTTGTATGCAATCTCCCTACTGCTCACTCTTCCATGAATGTAGCAATATTTTATGAAATTGGTATTAGAAGTATTTTTGTGAGTAGCGGGAAGACTAAAGTTAAACAAATAAATCCAATTCATATCAGCTTATGAATAAAAATCTAATATGGTTATTTGTCATCGTGAGTATAGTTTTTGTAACTGCTGGTGACAGTTTTGAATTTGTGCCTCAACCTGTCCAAAATGCCAGCTTGCAAAGTCGAAAATTTATAGTTGGACTATGGCCTGATTGGTTGAAGCCCAAGAATACTAATGAACGTACAGAAGATGCTGTAAAGGATCTAGAAAATCGTGCCGATCCATAAATAGGGTTTGCTGAAAAAGTCTTATGAGCAAGGGTAGGAGTCAGGAGACAGGAGACAGGAGACAGGAGGAATGGGGAATGAGCGAGAAGGCAGGAGTTAGAATTATTCCTCAATTTCTCTGTCCAAATCTTGCTGTTAATACTAACTTTTTGAGGCTTTTCAACTCAAATAAGCGCACCCCCTCCAGACTTAAAAATGCCAAAAGCTTTATCTGTAAAGACTTTCATATTTATTCAGCAAACCCTAAATAGACATCTCCACCAAAAAAGGGAGTAGGGAGTAGGGGGTAGGGAACCCACCCCTCGCCCCTCCCCCTCCCAGGAGGGGAAAGAATTGATAATTTCTGTGGAGGTAGAAAAAAACTCGCTCCACACCCCCTAATATCAAATTCGGTAGCATTAGTGTAATTAGATTCACAGAACTTACGCAAAATACAAAGTTATACACCATCTGTAGGGGCGTTTTGCTCCGCAACATATAAAGCTTCAGCTATGCGTCAGTAAACGGCCGTTCTGTATGTGGTGGTTATGCGTAATATCAAATCCGTTTAATTCGGTATAAAAACATTCTTTATCTTCACCATTACCAAATCTTCATAAATTTTTTCCCTCCTGACTCCTGACTCCTGACTCCTACTTCAAAAGATTTTATACCGATGCTACCGGATTTGATATAATATCATGTCCGGATAATTAGCGATCAAAAAACTTTCTCCTTCTTTTCTTCTTTCTTCCCTCCTGAATTGCAGAATTGCTTACTCCTGACTCCTAAGTAGTTTATTTATAACTGTTCAACCGGACATGATATAACTCCTGATTCATAATTTTTAAATCATCATTTTTAAATATATCCCAAATGGGTTCTATACTGGCGGTGGTGTAATACCAAGGGTGAGTTGCAATGCACTCTACTGACGTGACACACCCCGCACAAAATTAGGTGTGTCAGTCCACTACAGGTAGAACTTGGTACGGAAGTCCTGAAGATATTACAATGGAGAGATCCAGAAATGATATTCCAGGGTAAATGCTTTGAAAGAACTTTTGATTACTGCAACCGATACCGACGCTGGTAAAACGATATTAACCCTCGCTCTTGCTGCTTATTGGCAAACTTACCATCAAGACCGGAACTTAGGCTTATTTAAACCCATTCAAACTGGCATAGGCGATCGCGAACTTTACACTCAATTATTTTCTCTAGACCAATCTATTGACGAAATTAACCCTTTATGGTACGAAACACCAGTCGCTCCTCCTGTAGCTGCAGAACGGGAAGGTCGTCTGGTAGAATTAGACCAGGTATGGTCAACTTTTGCAAGATTACGACAACAAAAAGATTTTGTGTTAGTCGAGGGTTTAGGGGGACTAGGTTCTCCTGTAACTCACGAACTGACGGTGGCAGACATAGCTAGGGATTGGCATTTACCTACTATTTTGGTTGTACCAATCAAGTTAGGCGCGATCGCTCAAACTGTAGCTAATGTTGCTCTAGCTCGTCAAATGAAGGTTAACCTCCGAGGCATTATCCTCAACTGCGTTAAACCTTGCTCGGAGCAAGAAATTGCTGACTGGACTCCTGTTGAGCTAATTCAATCCTTAACTCAAGTACAAGTCTGTGGAATTATACCACATTTACCAGAAATTAACAACCTAGACAAATTAGCAACAGCAGCCTCTAATTTAGATTTAGAGAAGTTTTTACCCTTACCAACCACAATCAAAAATTAATAACTCAGTATAAAAAATATGGTTTCAACTATTCCGACCTCAAATTCCGTTGCTCAATCTCAACTGCGTCCAGAAATTAGA
>NZ_JAAHGK010001183.1:0-2383 GCF_010672505.1 Okeania sp. SIO2B9
AGAGAATAAATAATATCTCCTTATATTCAATTCCGTAACGGTTTTAACCAGAGGTAATTATCAATGATCCATTATCAATTATCAATTAATGAATGAGGTACAGTTGTTTTTCTACTCCCTACTTCCTACTCCCTAAAAAAAAGGAATTTTGTACCTCACGCTTCTTGGGAATTACTATAGTAAAGACAAATAAAATAAATCAGAAAAAAAATGCCAAATAATCCCTATAATTGGATAGATAAATCCCTATCAATAATACATAAAGCTAACTGGTATCGTTCAGTCAAAACCATCGACAGTCTTCCCGGTGCAATCATAAAATTAGAAGGAAAAAAACTCATCAATTTTGCCAGTAATGATTATTTAGGATTAGCAGGAGATCGACGTTTAATTGAAGCAGCTATTCAAGCAACAAAAGAATTTGGTACAGGTAGTACTGGTTCTCGTTTATTAACAGGTCATAGAGAAATACATCAAGAATTAGAACTTGAAATAGCAAAATTAAAACAAACAGAAACAGCATTAGTTTTTAGTTCAGGATATTTAGCAAATATAGGCGTAATCTCTTCAGTAGTCAGTAAACGTGACCTAATTTTATCAGACAAATATAATCATTCTAGTCTAAAAAATGGAGCCATTCTTAGTGGTGCAGAAATTATTGAATATAGCCACAATAATATTGAAGAATTAACAAATCAACTAGAACAATATCGAGAAAAATATCGTCGCAGTTTAATAATTACAGATAGTGTTTTTAGTATGGATGGCGATTTATGTAAACTACCATTATTATTAGATTTAGCAGAAAAATATAACAGTATGTTATTAGTAGATGAAGCTCATGCTACAGGAGTATTTGGAATGAATGGAGGAGGTTGTGTCGAATATTTTAACTGTACAGGAAAAGAATTAATTCAAATTGGTACTCTCAGCAAAGCATTAGGAAGTTTAGGAGGCTATGTTGCTGGGTCAAAAAAATTAATTGAATTTCTCAGAAATAGAACACCCAGTTGGATATATACAACAGGTTTAACTCCCGCAGATACTGCTGCTGCTTTAACAGCTATAAAAATTATCAAAAAAGAACCAGAACGTCGTCTCAAATTATGGCAAAATGTAGAGACACTAATTAATTTACTAGAAATAGAAAATCGGCAGAGGAGCGAGGTAAAAGCAACTACAAAAAAATACCAATCCCCAATAATTTGTTTTCCTCTAAAAAATGCAGCCGAAGCATTAGAAGTGGGAGAATATTTAAAACAAAAAGGTATTTTTGCTCCAGCTATTCGTCCACCTACTGTTAATACCAGTCGCATTCGCATTTCTCTAATGGCTACCCACGAAACAACTCATCTTCAGAAATTAGTAGCAGCATTAATTAATTTAGGTAAGCAATACTAATTTGAAGAATGACTGTAATGAGATTGAACCTATTAATAATAAATTAGATTAATGGATAAACTAAACATTTGTCTGAGTCAACATGGTTCAGCAGCTCAAGATTATATTGACCGAGCTATTTTACTAAATGATGAAATTTGTTTATTGCCAAAATTTGGTTTTCCTCCATCCATTTTTGAGGCGATCGAAAAAACTTTAGAAGTGGAAAAATGGTTTGGTAGAAAAGCATTTGGCCCTGAGTTTGTTGTGAATATTCAGTTATTTGCTAAACCAGCAACATATACCCCAACATCAAAAGATATTGATTCGGGAGTTGTTCAGTTTTTCTTTGAATTAGGAAAACAATGTCTTAATAGCGATCGCTATTTAAACTGTTTTGAAAGTTCTTGGTATTTCCCTTATGAACATGAAGAAGGATATATTTTAGACCAGATGAAAGATATTAGTCAATTTGAGTTTATTGAATGGTTTAAAGCTATTTTTTTTACGGATAGATATGACCCTAGATTGACAAAAAAATCCTCAGCTAAATCTACTAAATCTAAATCTGGTAAATCTAAACATATCAAAGCTTTCTTAAAACACCGTGATTTAATTCTCGCAATAATTATTCCCAAACTTTTCGGAAAACAATCTGACAAAGTTCTATTATTTCCACTTAACAATGGTCAATATGATGAACATTATTCTTTTGTTCCTTATGTAATAATCGGTCAAACTTGTTTAATGTTTATTATGGTAGAATACATTCTTTAAATTGATAATTTAGATTTTGTCTACCCTAATTTTTGAGATTAATTGATAAGAAGTAAAGATTTGCCGTCTACCTTTTTCACCTCTAAGTATTAAGTCTTAATATCAAGTTTTATTTTCAGGATTGAATATTTCTACTGAACGTTCCACATATTCAATGGTGCGTTACGACAGATACTAAAATGGCTCTAGCAACTCAAATTGTAGCTGTCTAACGCACCCTACTAGA
>NZ_JAAHGK010001184.1:0-2383 GCF_010672505.1 Okeania sp. SIO2B9
TCACGAAACGAACCGTCCAGCCAGCCACCGCCAACACCCCGTCGGTCGTGGCGAAGATGCCCAGATCGGGCTAACCTGAGATATCGACGCCTGTAGCCGGGTGTCGAGGCCACAAGTTCGTGCTGACTTGCGTGGCGATGTAACCCCAAGCGGGGGTGGAGTCATCGCCCGGCCGTCGCCAAAGCGGAAGCACACCTAGCCGGCTGTCCAGCGGTGGACGGCAGGAGCTAGCGAACTATTGGAGTGAATCCATCGCCACCATAACTGCGGGACCGCTTCCGGTTCCGCCCGAAGAGTTCTTTGACCTGGTCCAGGCCCACGTCGATGGCGTCGCCAACGAGGCCGAGGTCGAGATGCTGCAATCGAATCAGAAGTCCTGGATCGCCGCCCTGTTGCGCATGCTGGACGGGGCCGAAATGGCCCTCGAACAGGTCACCCGCGACGTGCGGGGGCCCGAACGGTCGATGGTGCTCGCCGACTTCGAAGCCGAGCATCGCCGCATCGACGACGTCCTGACCGAACTGATCGGCCCGGCGTCGGTCCGTAGCCCCGAACCGTCCGAGCCGAACAAACCGGCCGCCCCCGTCGTCGAGGAGGGCATCACCCAACTGCAACTGTCGTGGACGGCGGGCCGGGTCGTTGCCTGGGTGCGACCATTATTGCAACCTAAAACTGCTCGTCTATTGCCTAGACCTCAACAGTCAGTTTCTCAAAAAGTTGAAACTTCTCCTCTTTTACAGTCAGGAACATTTTTTCTAGGTCAATCTACCACGTCTATGCCCCTGGAGTCTATCCCACTTTGGCAAGTAGAAGCTAGTACTATTAATCAAAGTCCACTAGGTGTGAGTAGTCAAACCACTTCTAACAAAGATATGAGTTGGAAATCTCTGTTCGTTGCACCTGATCGACAGCGACTTTTATCTTTGTTAAATAGTATGGTGCAAGAGTTACAAGACTTAGGTGGAGTGTTAGTTATTGGTAGCGCGATCGCTGCAATGATTCAGGTTGCTGCACCCCGTGAATTTATTCTGAGTCTTGGTCAGAGTCCTATTAGTTCAATTATTGCTATGCTGACTTTGGCAGCAGTGGTTTCTATTTGTTCGACTGTGGATGCTTTTTTTGCTTTGTCATTTGCTGCAACTTTTACCAGTGGTTCCCTATTAGCTTTTTTGGTTTTTGGACCGATGATTGATATCAAAGCTGTTGGTTTATTATTATCAGTATTTCGGTCGCGGGTTGTAATTTATTTAATGGTATTGGCAGCACAATTAACATTTATTATGGCTTTGATTGTGAATTTATATTTGAGTTAAATTAACTTATAGCAGGGAACAGGGAACAGTCAACAGGCAACAGTAGGAGTAGGAGTAGGAAAATTCTCTGTCTAAGCTTGATCATTAGCATAAGTAAAACATCAACAATAAAACACCAACTCGTTCCTTGCTATATTATTCACATAAGTGGGGCAATTTTAATCAAGGGAACAGGGAACAGGCAACAGTAGGATTAGGAGCAGGAAAATTCTCTGTCTAAGCTTGATCATTAGCATAAGTAAAACATCAACAATAAAACACCAACTCGTTCCTTGCTATATTATTCACATAAGTGGGGCAATTTTAATCAGATGAAAGTTTACAAGTCACTTTTTTCCCTACTCAAAAAATATAGTTCTTGGATAGATGCTATAGCAATTTTTGTTTGGGGTTTTATGTTATTGCATTATTGGATGACAAGCAAGTTATACATATTAATTCATCCTCGTTATTTTGGTTTAACAGTGGGAGCTGGAATTGCTTTACTCTTATTAGGTGGATTGAAAATTTTAGAGTTATGGAGTATTAGCAAAAGTCAAAGATTTAAGAGACAATCAAAACAAGTATTAACCAGTATTGAAAATCAGCATATTAATCTTTTCCCTCCTGGTTGGAGTAGTGGTTTATTATTAATATCAGCTCTACTGGCATTGATGATTACTCCTCAAGTTTTTGCTAGTCAAACAGCATTACAAAGAGGTTTAACAGAATCTTTACCAGTGACTAGAACTCAACCTCAAGAATTTCGTAGTGGTACTAAACCAGAAGAGCGATCACTGATTGAATGGATTAGAATTTTAAATGTTTATCCAGAACCAGATGCTTATAATGAGCAAAAAGTTGAAGTAACTGGGTTTGTAATTTATCCTCCTGGATTATCTGAGCAATATTTTTGGATATCTAGATTTATTTTGACTTGTTGTGCTGCTGATGCTTATCCAGTAGGATTACCAGTTAAATTACCAGAAGGCAGAAGTCGGAGTAAATATCCTCAAGATGGTTGGTTGAAAGTTGAAGGTAAAATGATTACTGATGAGCTGAATAGTCAACGTAAACTAACAATTTCGCCA
>NZ_JAAHGK010001185.1:0-2382 GCF_010672505.1 Okeania sp. SIO2B9
TTAATTGGAGTCGGTTATCAAGAGTCAAATTAACTCATCCCATACTCGGTAAATTGCCTCATATAGGGGGAATGAAATCCTAAAACAATATCATGTTTGGGAACTCCTAATGTCACTAATTCTTCAGCAAGATCGACCTCGGTTCCGTTGTATTGTATCCAGATTTTTTCGTTAATAATATCGACGTGCATAATACAACCATAAATTCGCCTCCTTTGATGCCAACCCACCCTAAATAATAAATAATTGTCTCCTTCTAGATGAAAAATTAATTCGGTTCTGACATCTTCTAGATCGAGTTTGTATTGCCCGTATTCGGAAATTACTTTTTTAATTGCTTCTCGGTACTTTTCTAGTTTTTCCATTCAATAATTACCTCCATATCTGAATCATAAACTATTAGTTTAATTTCGTTGTATGCGATGGCAGTCTGGATAAATGGTCTGCTAAAAAAATCTCGATTTGCTTCTACAGGAATAGCTAAATAAAGGACGCGGGACGATTTTATTTCTTTCAAAGCTAAACTGTAATTAGGGTTTGCTGAAAAAGTCTTATGGGTAAGGGTAGGAGACAGGAGACAACCCACCCCTAACCCCTCCCAGGAGGGGAAAGACAGGAGACAGGAGAAATGGGAATTATAGAGGAGGTAGGAGGAAGAATAATCAAGGGATTATTCTGCGCAACTATGCGCCTAAAATGCTAATTTTTTGAACAATTACGACATAAAAGCTTGGACTTTTTTTAACTAAAAAATGCGCTCAACCAATATAAGTCAATGCTTTTAGATTTAATCAGCAAACCCTAATTAATAAACTGTCCGACGGCAAGATGGAAATCATAAATTGCCGATTTTCCCAGGAAACTTTTAATCTCAACAGCGATTTTTTGCCCCTCTTTTTCAGCCAGCAATTAATTTTTCTGCACCTAGTGCCGCTACGCGGAAGTCAAAAGTCAAAAGTCAAAAGTCAAAAGTTAAAAGTATTGATTTGTAATTGTTTTAGGATTTTGTAACTGGTCAGTTATTTCCACCATCCTGCACTAGATCGATAAACATTCCTACGTCACCAAGTGGATCGTGAGTTATAGTCCATCCTTCTTTTTCAAGGGCACGTTTGACTGTATCGTGAAAAATATCTTTAGCAGGCATTGTTTAAAGTGTTTCTACTTATATAGTCATTTTAAATAAGAATGAAATACTTTTTCTGCTGAAATTTTTTCTCTTATAGCAATTCCTAAAAAGTGTGAGGTACAAAATTTTAGGCTTGAGGGAAAAGGGAATAGGAAATAGGGAATAGAAAAAAAATCAAAACGAGTGTACCTCATAACTTTGGGAATTGCTATAAAGAAAAGCTTGTCTCAATCTAAACTGAAATGACTAATAAGATTGAATATGTCTATTATTAAAGACTTTTTCAGCAAACCCTATTTATAACTCAAACATGACAGAAAAATTAATAATTCCCATACATGAAACATTCCAAAAAACTATTCAAGGAGAAGGCTATTGGACAGGTACACCAGTAGATTTTATTCGTCTTGCTGGTTGCCCAGTAGGCTGTCATTATTGTGATACTGGTTATGCCAATGGAGGAGTTGATTTACCAAGGCAAATTAGAACTTTTGATGAGTTAATTAATGAGTTATTTTCTCCCAGAGTTGTTATTTCTGGTGGTGAACCTTTTATCCATAAACAGTTACCTAATCTAGTGAACAAAATAGAAGCTACTGGCAGACAAGTTTCTATAGAAACATCCGGTTGCTATTGGCAAGAAATTTCACCTCAGACTTGGATAACCCTTAGCCCTAAACAACATATTAGTTCTAAATATCCAGTTGTAAAACAGATGTGGATGCGGGCATCAGAAATAAAATTAGTAATAGAAACTGGTAAAGAGTTAGAATTTTATAGTAAAATTTTACTAGCAAATAATAATATTCCAGTTTTTCTCCAGCCAGAATGGTACAGTCGTAATCTTGCCTTACCATTGGTCCTAGAATTACTCCAAGAATATCCTAATTACCGCCTATCATTGCAGTTACATAAATATTTGGGAATACAATAATTTATAGTATGAAATTTAGGGATAAAAACCATGTAAAACGTAAGTTTAAACCCAATTAAAATTCAAGAGCATTACATTTTTTTAAGGCTGAGAAGATTTGAACCTAATATCTGTTCTAAAACTTAATAAAGACCGGATTCAAAGTTTGGGACTTGAGTTCGATCCTTCCTCCTTATTCCGTCTTTCTTTCCTAAGACCTCTTGCAAAATTTTTAATTAAATCAATTAAATATATGAAATCAACAATTCCCTATTCCCTATTCCCTATTCCCTATTCCCTGACTTCTGCAAGAAGTCTCTAGAAAATGCTGTACAAACCA
>NZ_JAAHGK010001186.1:0-2378 GCF_010672505.1 Okeania sp. SIO2B9
TATTCATTGCCTTACATTACGTCTAACAGTGGATACGTCTGCAAATTAATGCTTATTATCCAATCCTACTCTCCCTAAGACCTACAACCTTTGTGTAGATTTACCTTGAATGGCTTCCTAAGTTCTCGACCTATACTCTTAGGTGTCTTAGAGAGGTTTCCTCGTTCCCTTATTCCTTATTTACGGCTGATTTAGTAGGATAAAATCTCCCGGAGGGTTCGGTATGGTTGTCGATAATCCCGTAAGTATAGAATTATCCATAGACCCTCTGACTTTCGTCCTACATCCCATAGCTACCTTTGAGATGGTTTGGAATAACGAGAGTTTGATTACCTTCCTGTTTGTCCACTTGTCAGCCTTTGCTTGCGGTATCGTTCCTGGTAACTGGTATTTTCCCGCTTTTAGGCCAGCTTCACCAGTTTGATGTTCAGTCTCACCAGTGTGGCCTATGCTTTCTACCTAGACAACGAGGCGGTGGAATTTCACCACTAAGGAAATAAGAGTTTTCCGATGGCCAAATATTTAACCTCCTTTAAGATTAGCCATGGAAGGCTAGATATATCTGCTTTTCAGCAGTTTGACTAACCAACGAGTCGCACACTAACACTTCCATCCGTATCAGCTAACAATGGAAATTTCAATCCCTCAGAATCACAAAATTCTGCATGAGAATCTACATCATCTGCACTAACACCTAAAATTTGAGTATTTCTAGAAATATATTTTGGCAAATCTTGTTGGAATCTACGCGCCTCAATAGTACAACCAGAAGTAAAATCTTTAGGATAAAAATAAAGCACTACCCACTGACCCCGATAATCAGATAAAGAAATTTCTCCATCTCCAGTATTCGTGGGTAAAGTAAATTCTGGTGCTGGTTGGTATAACTCCGGTAATTTTCCTCCAAGTGCCCAAGTATTAGGAATAAAGTTAAACCAAGTTATCAAAGCTAAACAGCTAGCTAAAAATATGCTAATTAGATTCCGACGGGTGGTCATAATTTACGATGAAAACTCTACTTCATATAAGTTTACTTGAAGAAGGCAGAAGGCAGAAGGCAGAAGGCAGAAGGCAGAAGGCAGAAGGCAGAAGGGAAAATTGCTGATGGATAGTCTTCAATACGCCACTCCGTGTCTACAAACCCCAAGCAATTTTCAGCACCGCAAGTGACAGTGGGGTATTAAACCCATAAAAGAAAAGATAAATTTAGGAAAAAATTTTCTCTGGGGAAATTGTTAAAATCTAATATTTTATTTTGGATTTTGAGGAAAAATAGCGTTTATCAGAAAAGCCAGAAAATTTATTATATAATAAGCAACTTGTACAAAAATTTTACCCATAAAATTAGGAAAAATGGAAGAAGATTTACCACAAATATCAAGTCCAGCAACAGTATTAATGGTGATTGATAATCAAATAGTTACTATAGAAATTGATGGTATAAATGCACCAATAACTGGAGGTAATTTTGTTGATTTAGTAGAACGAAATTTTTATGATGGTGTCAGATTTCATCGCATCGAAAATCAACCACAATTTTCATTAGTTCAAGCAGGAGACCCTTTCAGTAGAAATCCAGATATTCCTTTGGAACTTTTAGGAAGTGGTAATTTTGTCGATCCACTAACAAATGAAACTCGATTTATTCCTTTAGAAATTCGGCCGTTAGGACTTGGGCAAGAAATTATTTACAATCAAATAGTTTCTCCTCCATTACAACTGCCAAATGTAGTAGGTGCAATTGGAATGGCTCGTATAGAAGTGTTAAATTCTGCATCTTCTCAATTTTATATTCCCTTGAATGATTTATCAGTATTAGATGGTAGTTTTGCCGTATTTGGTAATGTAATAGATGGGTTAGATGTTATAGAAGAACTAGAATTAGGTGATAGTATTACTGCTGTGAGAGTTACTCAAGGAATAATCCCTAGTCGAGTTTCACAAATTATTACTGATACTACTCTGCTCAATAATTTTATTAATATTGTTAATCGTGCCAATATTCCATTACCTATTGATTTCTTTCAAGTTTTAACAGAAGGAGATGATATTTTTCCAATTTCTACAGAATTATCTCAAGAAGTATTTGGTGTTTTAGGATTAGAAGGAAATGATGAAATTACAGGTTCAATACTTAATGATGTAATTAATGGTAATCAAGGAGATGATAGTTTAGATGGTAGAGATAGTTCCGATTATCTTCGGGGTGGAAAAGGGTTTGATTTATTATCTGGTGGTCCTGATAATGATATTCTGAATGGCAACTTAGATAGTGATACTTTATTTGGTGGTAGAGGAGATGATTTTTTACGCGGTGGTAAAGATAGTGATGTATTAACTGCTGGGGAAGGAAATGATATTTTAATTGGTGATGCTGG
>NZ_JAAHGK010001187.1:0-2378 GCF_010672505.1 Okeania sp. SIO2B9
AATTGCTTCATCCCATCGTTTTTGCTTAATATAAATATTACCTAAGCTGTAGTAAGACCAAAAAAAATTAGGGTTGATTTCTAGAGATTTTTGGTAACAGGCGATCGCTTGCTCTAGCTCTCCTTTTTCTTGAAAGACATCTCCTAATTTTTTGTGGAATAAATGATTTTCTGGTTTGAGTTTGATCGCACTAAGATAGGCGGAGTGAGCTAAATCATATTCTTTTTTTTCTTGGAAAACTTTCCCTAGTAAGTAGTAAAGTCTAGGATTTTTAGGAGCTAATTTTATTCCTTGGTTTAAAGTTATTAAGGCATCTTCTAACTCGCCCTTTTGACTCAGAATTTCTCCTAAATGTTGATATGCTGCGGATAAATTTGGGTTGATTTTAATAGCATGACGGTAACAGTTAATTGCTGCCTCTATTTTATCTAACTCTAAAAGTTTATTTCCTAAATTTAGATGTTCTGTGGCTGTCAATGATTCTGGTTCTAGAATAACTGCTTGATAATTACATTCTGTGACTAATTTTTCTTGACCAATGCTATGCCAGACTTTAGCTAAATTTCGATAAACTCCTGCTAAATTTGGTTGAATTTTGAGGGCTTTTTCGTAAGCTGAAATTGCTGGTTCCCATTGCTGTTGTTTGGCATACATACTACCCAGGTTTGCATGAGCTTCAGCAAAATTAGGTAGTATTTGAATAGCCTTATTGTAGTAATTTTTGGCTGCTTCTATGTCACCTTGTGCTTGAAAAATATCTCCCATAGTTTTACAAGCTGGTGCAAATTCTGGTTGGCTATTTAATGCTTTAACACAAGCTGCATAAGCCTCATTTAACTTTCCTTCGGCCAAATGAGATGCTGCTATTTGATTAAAATTAATTGTTAGTTTTTTTGTCTTTTCATTATTAGACATACAGCAGTTTTCCAGTTGATAAGGTATAAAGTTTTATGCTTTAGGGAATAGGTAATAGGGAATAGGGAATAGGGAATAGGGAATAGGGAATAGGGAATAGGGAATAGAGAATAGGGAATAGGGAATAGGCAACAGGCAACAGGCAACAGGCAACAGGCAACAGGGAATGAATAAAAATTATAGATTAGTCTCAAACTGTACCTCACACTTCCTAAAATTTGCTGTATTTCAATAAGTTATATCAGGTCTCATTAAATTAGACATAATAAAAATACTTTTCTTGATTGTTTTGAGAATGTCTGAAATTTCCCACCATTCCCTACCGCTTACCCCCTACTCCCTTTTCAATAATACCAATTACTATGTATTAATGCTTCACTTAGATACCACTTCAATTATTAAATAATTAACGTGAACCAAATCACTTTTTTAATTATTAGCACGCTGGTTAGCATTAATTAGGGCTTGCTGATTAACTATCAAAGCATTGACATATAAAAGTTTCAGCCTTCTTAGGTTGAAAAAAGTGCCAGCTTTTCGGCCAAGAAAGCTCAAAAAGTTAGCATTTTGTGCAGACAAGGACAGAAAAATTAAGGGACAATTCTTCCAACTACATCCTCTGTAATTCCTATTTCTCCTGACTCGGTCCTCCTGACTCAGTCCTCCTGACTCGGTCCCTCACCCATAAGACTTTTTCAGCAAACCCTAATTATTATTATATTTACCGAATAATTAAGGTTTAAAGCCTCTCCTTTAAAGGAGAAACAAGCGGTCGTTAGCGCAGCTTTCCGAAGGGTGGGATGGTGAGGAGACCTCGCCATATCCAATCGACCAAGAGAAGCAAAAATTTTTCTTTAAGTCAATCCTCTTCTTTTCAAGGAAAGGAGAGGTAATTGTTAATAATTAATAATTAATTATTAATTATTAATTGTTGAATACTCCCCTACTACCCTACTTCAGATGGTAATTGATATTGATATCTACATTTTTCTGCTGCAGAGCGATCGCCTAACTGTTCAAAAATATAGGCTATTTTTTCGTAAGCTTTATGGTAGTCTGGTTTAATTTGTATTGCTTTTTTCAAACATTCAATAGCATCAGACCAATTTTCTTGTTGGATATATGTTTTTCCTAATGATGTATATAACCAGCAAGAATTAGGATTAAGTTCAATAGCTGTTTGATAATTAATGATTGCCTCATCTAGTTGTCCTAGTTGTTGTAAAGCATCTGCTAATTTACGATAAAATAAATAGTTATCTACTTTTAATTCTATAGCTCGACGATAAGCTGGAATTGCTAACTGCAATTTTTTTTGTTTACTTAGCGCTTCGCCCATTTTATAGTGAAGTCTAGCTTAATCCTAATTTAGCTAGACTTCACTATGCGCACGCACCCAGAAACTGGGAGGAAGGCGCTTTACATAAACACTAACCATACAAAGCACTTTCAGGGGTGGACGG
>NZ_JAAHGK010001188.1:0-2377 GCF_010672505.1 Okeania sp. SIO2B9
TTAAAATCTCCCTATTTACGAGATATACCTTACGTTCAAAAAACATTATCAGAAAGAATTGCAGATGAATCTGAAAATATTTTGGAAGGTGAAAATACTTTAAGAGCAGATAACTTTGATGTTAATTTGGCTGAACTTAAAGCTAGTCTAAAAGAAAGTTTAGCAGAAGCTTTGTATGCAGATATTAGTGAAATAGAAGAAGACCAAAAATTTGTTGATTTAGGGTTAGATTCTATAGTCGGAGTTGAATGGATAGCAAGCATAAATGCAACTTATAATTTAAACATGAAAGCTACCAAATTATATGATTATCCGACTTTATTAGATTTAGTCCAATATATTAGTAGTGAAATAAAGCCTTCTCAAAATGGCAATAAATTGTCTCAGGGCAATCAAATTACTTCAAAAGAAGCTCCAATAAATCAAGACTTACCTGCACAATCGCAGGAAGACGTAAGACAAAAAATACGCTCAATCCTGAGTCAAGTAGCAAGTAAAAATTTAACTGCTCAAGAGGCAAATCAAATAATTGCCAAAATCAAACAAGGAAAATAACCTAATCCTTTAGTCCCCACAAAAATCAATGAATTTCATCGATAATATAAATTTATAGCTATGGACTACTATCAAACCCTAAAAGTTAATTATCAGCCTGCTGTACAAAGAATTCAGATATATCGACCTGACGCTAACAATAGCATTAATCCCGAACTAGCCCAAGAATTATTGTTAGCTTTACAAGCTGCTGAAGCAGAAGAAACAGTTAAAGTAGTGATTCTAGAAGGACTACCTGATGTGTTTTGTACGGGGATGGATTTTCAAGAAGTAGCAGATGGAAGGGAACTTGATCCAAAACAGAATATGCACAGTTACTACAACATCTTGAAACAGATGTATCAAAGTAGCAAAGTGATTTTATCAAGAGTCCGTGGGAGGGTGCAAGCAGGAGGTGTGGGTTTGGTAGCAGCTAGCGATATAGTTGTTGCGGATCAAACTGCTACCTTCGTTTTATCTGAACTTTTATTTGGCTTGTTACCTGCTTGTGTATTGCCATTTTTGATTCGTCGAGTAGGGTTCCAAAAAGCTCAACGTTTATCACTAACAACTCAACCAATTTCAGCATCAGAGGCTTATAACTGGGGGTTAGTTGATGAATATAATGAGGATACTAATAAGTCAATTAATCAATATATTCGACGTCTAAGATATTTAGAATCATCCGGAGTCAAAGAGTTAAAAGACTTGATGAATAAATTATGGATTATTCAAGAAGAAACTCAAGATTTAGTTGTAAATACGTCTTGTAGTATGATGGTAAAACCTGCTTTTCGCGAAAAAATTAGACTATTTATACAAGAGGGGGTGTTTCCATGGCAAAGTTGAATTTTAATCAGGACTCAGTTAAGGGTAATTCTAAGGCACAACTGGTGGAGTTGGGAAATGGTGTTGTTCAAATCACTATGAATGATGAGGAGAACAGAAATAATTTTTCCCAGGAAATGGTGACAGGATTATTTCAATGTTTTCAAGCAGTTAGAGAGAATAAGAACTATAAAGTAGTTATATTGGCAGGAACTAATAATTACTTTGGCACTGGTGTTAGTGGCGAACAGTTAATGTCAACTTTTCAAACAGAAGATAACTTTTCTGTTGAGAAAATTACTGAGCTATTAACTTTGGCACTAAATTGTCCGATACCTGTTATTGCTGCTATAGAAGGTCACGCATTAGGCGGTGGTTTTGCTATAGGTTTATATGCAGATTTACTTGTGCTGAGTCAAGAAAGTTTTTATGCCAGTAACTTTCTGAAATATGGTTTTATTCCTGGAGCTGGAGCAGTATTTATATTACTTAAAAAGCTAGGGTTAGAACTAGGACAAGAAATGGTGTACACCGCCCGCAATTATCGTGGGAAAGAATTAGAAAAGCGGGGAATTCCTTTTCCAGTTTTACCTAGAAAGGAAGTGCTAAAGTTTGCCAGAAAAATTGCTAATGAAATAGCAGAAAAACCAAGGTTGTCTCTAGTTACTTTAAAGAAATACTTAATTTCAGATATTAGAAAAAAATTACAAGAGGTGCTTCCCAAAGAAGTAGAAATGCAAGAAATAACCTTTAATCAACCTGAGGTGAAAAATTTGATTCTATCAAGTTTTGCAGGAGGTGAAGGTAATAAACAGGAATCATTTGATAAGAAGCAGAGTCAGTTAACAGAAGAAGAAAATATCTTATATCAATTACAGTCTGGTAATATTTCCTTAGAAAATGCAGAAACGCTACTTCTAGAAATGACTGAAGAAAAAATACCAGAAACAGTTCAGGATGTAAAAGCGATCGCTCCTGAAAATTATGATGAGTTATTATCTGAGGAATTGTTATC
>NZ_JAAHGK010001189.1:0-2374 GCF_010672505.1 Okeania sp. SIO2B9
ATTAAGTTGTCAAATTAAAGTATAATATCGATCTTATGCAATAAAATATGTATTGAATTTATACATAACTATCATAGCTAAATATACACCTATCTAGGTGATTATTATAGCAAAAAACTCACTTATTAAGTAGATAAAACCAGTTAATAAATACCAATACTGTGATCATAAATCAGACTTACCAAAAAGTTAAATTTTGAACCAAATAGATATTTATTGCTGGTTATAAATCTAAATTAATTCAGCTAGGGCAAAAAGCCAATCTAGAAAATGTTAATAAATATATATGTTTTAATTATCCATAAATCCAAACCAAAGCTATCAGGTAGAAAAAAATGAGTAAAGTTCTAGTTGTAGAAGATAGCGTTACCCAAAGAGAAATGATTTCCCAACTTCTCAAAAATAGTGGATTAGCAGTTACTGTAGCTAATGATGGAGTAGAAGCTTTGGGACGACTTAAGAATACTAAACCAGATATAGTGGTACTAGATATTGTGATGCCAAGAATGAACGGGTATGAAGTTTGTCGGAGGATTAAATCCGATCCTAAAACTAAGAATATTCCAGTAGTTATGTGTTCTTCTAAGGGAGAAGAATTTGACCGTTACTGGGGCTTAAAGCAAGGTGCAGATGCTTACATTGCTAAACCATTTCAGCCCACAGAACTGGTAGGAACAGTTAAACAATTGTTAAGAAGATAGGAAATTGTTCAAAACTATGGTTGGAAATCAAGACTTTTTACCAGGCCAAGGTACGGGGATTCAAGAACTAGAAAATCCTGAAGGAGAACTTCATCTGCGATTTTATCTACCTTCAGGCAATGAGTTCGCTTTACCAGCAATGGATATTCGAGAGGTTATCTCTCAATCTCCAGAAGGTATTACAGTAATTCCAAATGTTTCTCCTTTACTTTTAGGTACGATAAATTTAAGGGGACGAGTAATTTGGGTAGCCGATTTAGGTCAATTCCTCGGAGATCAAATCCCAATCAATACAGATAAATCTGAGATTCCTGTAATTGCAGTAGAAGACCAAGACACTATATTAGGATTAGCAGTTGAACGAATCGTGGAAATGGAGTGGCTTGACGAAAAGAAGCTAAAAATGTCCACAAATATTGCAGATGGCATGGCTCCCTTTTTAAAAGGAGAGTGGATTTTTGATGAAAAGGGAGAACAGGTTTTAAGATTACTGGATCAAGAAGCAATTATTCGTTCGGCTCGATGGGCAGCCTAAATAAAAGTCAAAATTGGTAAGTCAACATAATTGTTTGATTGAGTTGTTTATATATTAAAATTTCTGACTGAGGCTGATTCCCAATTCCGTCAACAATAAAATTAAAAAACTAAAAAATAATAAAATTATATTGAGAGAGGGACAGCATGACATCATCCAGCACAGACTTTTTACAAGATTATCAAAAAGTAGAAGATGCCTACAGTCAGGGTAATTATGAAGAAGCAGCAGCTTTAGTTTATAACTTAATTCAGGATTATCCAGAAGACCCTAGTGCTCGTCTTCTTTGTGGTCATATATATTGTTATGGACTCCATCAATATGATGTGGCAACAGAGCAATATCATTCGGTATTAGACCTAACTGACGACCCAGATTTTATTAGCTATGCTCAACAAGGTATAAGTGATAGTAAAGGATTTATTACAAATAATCCCACTACTAGTGAATCAGAAGAATTTATAGAAGATATTAACTTTGATAAAAATCTGGATGAAGTGGCTATGGAAGAAGAGATTTATAACTCTCAAAAATCTATAGCAAACAAAGAATTATTTCTGGATAAAAACAGCCTAGAATTAGATGCAAAAGACTTGGAAAATATTACGGAAAAAGAACTATTTCTGGATGAAAATAACGATGAATTAATAAAAGAAAATTTTGACTTTGATCAATTTGATAAATTATATTTGGAAGATATAGATGATTTGGAACTGACAGATGAAGAAAATAACCCTTTTAGTACAAATAGTAATCTTACTAATCAAAAAGATGAATATGTAGAAGAGTTATCTGATTTCACAAAATATGAAGAACCTTTTGGTGAAAATGACCAAGAATTAGAATATCAGTTACCTATAGAAAATAATAAAGAAACCAAAAATTTGCTAAATGATGCTGTTTTAAATAGTAGTGATGGCCGAGAAAATATATCTGAAAAAATCTCAGAGTTTACTTTGAATGAAGACTTAGATGAAATTTGGAAAAAGCAGCAAGAAGAAATAGCAGAAGATGACAGAACAAAGTATGAAGATATAAAAAATTATTCAGATTTAGAAATAGATCATCGAATAGAAGACTTAGACTTAGATGAACTTAATGATGATTTTGAGAACGTAATAGATGAAATTTTAGATAA